>WFMN01000052.1 GCA_015489095.1 Mariprofundaceae bacterium
AGATGGAGCACCGCCGCCCAGAAGGTTGCGGCCAGCGGCATGTAGAGGGCAAAGAGGTAGTTGTCCATCAACACCGCCCAGTTTGCTGGAGACATCGAGAATAACGACATGATCTACTCCCCTCCCTTCCCGTTGGACTGCTGAAGCACCTGCTTGGCGCGCTCCTCTTTGCTGGTGGCGGTCATCCGTTTCTCCAGCTCATTCCGGATGTAGTTGACCACATGCCACCGCTCGGTGGGCGACATGTCGTAGCCATATCTAGGCATGATGTAGCTGCCGAAGGTGATCGTGCCCCAGATCCAACCGTCGGTCAGATCCTCCTTGACATAATCCGAGGTCAAATCGGCCGGCGTGGCCTCGAAGATCTTGCCCACCGGACCGTCGCCCTTACCCGAATAGCCGTGGCACGGCATGCAGTAGATGCGGAACAGCGCCCGCCCCTTGGTGATCGACGCCTTGGTGGCGGGGATCGGGTTCTTGATCTCCTCGGCGGCGTCGCGATCGGCCACCTTGGTCCACGGCCCGCCCACCGGCACCGAATCCTTGGGATAGGTATTGATCGGCGGCTCCTGCGGCTTGATCGAAGGTTGGTTCATCAGGTCGCGCGACCACGGCCACGCCAGTAGCGTGGTTGGCAGCGCAAGGATGCAAATGGCTAAAATCAGCTTTCTCATAGCGTCACTTCCCGGATCTCAGAGGCGTTGCAGCGCGCGAGCACCTCGCGCACCTTTTCCCGATGCTTGGGCAGAACCTGCACCTCCACGCCGATCTGATCCTCACTCACTTTCTCGTTGTAATGCTTCTTCAGGCTGCGCGGCATGCCCGAATAGATGAAAAAGGCGGCCAGCGTGCTCAGCACACCGATGAGGATAGTACCCTCGTAGGTGATGACAATATCCATCGGCAGCGGGATCACCGGCTTGCCCCCCTGCGGCTGCACGGTGAACATCGACTGCGCGGCGGCCGCCACCAGCAGAAAAGCACCGATCGCGCCACTGATGGCGCCGAAAAAGGTGAAGCGCTGAATCGGCTGGTGAAACTCACCCAAGATCTCCTCCACCTCGGGATGCTCGATCGGCGAATAGATCTCGATGTTTTGCACCACCATCTCTTTCAGATCGAGCATCTTGAGCTCGGCGATGGCATCCCGCGCCTTGTCAAAATCTTCGTAGGTCGCAAAGAGAAAGTGTTTGATCCGTTTTCTCATGCCAGCTTCTCCTCCAACTTGACCATTTCATCCTTGACCTTGTCCAGATCCTCCAACTCCGTGCGGGAGCTCGCCTTCCGCCGGTGGAAGACCATCTCCTTGACCTCATACATGGAGACACTGGGGAAGACCTTGCAGAAGATCAGGAACAGCATGGTGAACCAACCGAAGCTGGCGAGGGTGATCGTGAGCTGTACCAGCCCCGGCCAGACCACCGCCCAAGTCCACGGCTCGTGGTTGCTGGCCAAGGGCGGAGAGACGATCTGGAACCGCTCCAGCCACATCCCTAGTTGCAACACCAAGGAGAGCCAGAACATACCCCACATGCTGTGGCGCACCTTCTTGAAGGCCATGGCAAAAGGCGCCACGGTGGCGCACAGCAGCATGCCCCACACCACCCAGCAGTAGGGACCGAAGAACTTCTCCAGCAGCACCTCTTTCTCGAACATGTCGTTGGAGTACCAGATCGAGGCGTACTCCGACAGGTTGAGGTAGTTCCACACCATGGCAATGGCGAATGTCAGCTTGGCGGTCTTGTCCATGATCTCCGTCGTCATGTAGGCCTCGAAGCGGAAGACATAACGCAGCAGCACAAAGAGGGTGATGATCGCGGCACATCCGGAGTAGAGCGCGCCGGCCACGAAGTAGGGAGGGAACGAGGTGATGTGCCAATCGGGCATGATCGACATGGCAAAGTCAGAGGCCACGATCGAGTGCACCGAAACCGCCAGCGGCACCAAGAAGCAGGCCATCAGCACATAGGTCTTGCGGAAGGCCAGCCACTCGGTGGCACGCCCCATCCAACCCATGGAGAGCGCGGTGTAGAGCTTCTTGCGCCACCCCTTGGCATTGTCGCGGCAGATCGCCAGATCGGGGATCATGCCGATGTAGAGGAAGAGCGCCGAGCTGGTGGCGTAGGTGGTGATCGCGGCCGCGTCCCACAGCAGTGGCGAGCGGAAGTTCGGCCAGATGGTGCGCTCGTTGGGGTAGGGCAGCACCCAGTACATGTTCCACACGCGACCTAGGTGGATCACCGGGAAGATGGCGGCGGTCAAGATGGAAAAGAGCGTCATCGCCTCGGCGAAGCGGTAGATCGGCTTACGCCAGTCGGCCTTGGTCAAGAGCAGAATGGCCGACAGCAGCGTGCCGGAGTGGCTCATGCCGATCCAGAAGACAAAGTTGGAGATATAGAGCTGCCAGAAGTGCGGGCGGTTCATCAGCGCCACGCCCAGCCCTTGGTTGTACTGATAGATTTCAGCGGCCACACCGAGTGAGACCAGAAAGGCACAAACCCCAAGCACAATCCAGAATGCCTTGCGCGGCGACTCCAGACTCTCGAGCACATCCTTGTTGATCTTGGCCCACTCAATATCCTTCATCTTGTAATCGCTCATTGCGTCATTCCCCTCTGTGAACTGTTGGTTTTCATCGCTGATCAGGCCTCCGTATCCCGTACGCGATCAAGGTACATGACACAGGGCTCGACATTGAGCTCCTCCAGCACCCTGTACCCGCGGATATCCTCCGACTTATCCTGTTCAAAGCGGTTCAACTCCACCTCGTGCGCCTCCCAACTTTGCTTCACCGCGCTCGCTTCGTCGCGCAGGTTGCCGAACACAATCGCCTCGGTCGGGCAGCTCTGCTGGCAGGCGGTCTGGAAGGAGCCATCCTCGATGTGATCACGGTGGCCTTCATCCTCGGCGGCGTCCTTGGCCGCGCGGATGCGCTGCACGCAGAAGGTGCACTTCTCCATCACCCCCTTGCTGCGCACGCTCAGGTCGGGGTTGAGCTGCATCTCCAGCGGATGGGGGATCTCGGTGTTGAAGTCGAAGAAGTTGAAGTAACGCACCTTGTAGGGGCAGTTGTTGCCGCAGTAGCGCGAACCGATACAGCGGTTATAGACCTGCGCGTTCAACCCATCCGGGGTGTGGTAGGTTGCCGCCACCGGGCAGACCGGCTCACACGGCGCATGGTTGCACTGCTGGCACATCATCGGGATGTAGTGCGCGCCGCGCTCCGGATATTCGCTCTCCTTGATGTCGATATCGGCCTCGCCCTCCGGCTCTTCCCAATACCGTTCGATGCGCATCCAGTGCATCGAATGGCCGGAGGCGTAGTGCTCCTTGCCTACCGTCGGCAGGTTGTTTTCGGCGTAGCAGGCGGTGACACAGGCGCCGCAGCCGATACATTTGTTGAGGTCGATCGACATCCCCCACATGTAGGGTTCGTCTTCATAGTAGTCCTGCTTACGGAAATCCGACCAGTTTTCCAGCATCCGCTTGAGACCCATGGCTTATACCTCCTTGTTCGCGGGGCGGGTCGCGGCCTTGCCGGACTCCGTGCGATCAAAATCCTTGGCGCTCACGGTCTTGACGATCTCGCGCCCGGCCTGCGTGCTGGTGTTGCTCTCCAGCACCAGATCCCCGTTGGCCAGGGTGACCAACGGACCGCGATCGGCGACCTTCTTCACCGACACCCGGGTGGCGTGGGTGGCCAGCTCGCCGGTCTGGCGGTCAAACTTCGCCTCCAGAATGTGGTAGGGGTTGACCCCGATCCCCTTGGCGTAACGGCCATACTCGGTGTGCCCCTGCCCGAGCGGGATCGCCACCGTGTCGCGCTGTACGCCGGGAAAAACCACTACCTTGGCCTTGAGCGACCCCGCCGACGATGTGACGCTGACCACATCGCCGGTGATCACCCCCAGCTTCTTGGCGGTTGCGGGGTGAATCTCCACCCACGAGTCCCACACCACCTCGGCAAGCTGATCCGGCAACTCCTGCAGCCAAGGGAGGTTGGCGTGACGACCATCCCACAGCCCCAAACGCGGGCTGGGGACAAGGTGAAACGGGTGGCCGCCATCCTCCTTGGGCGCTTTCGGCAGTTGTACCGGCCGCACCTTGGCGGTCAGCTTGCCGGCGGACGCGGTCTTCAGGCGCACAAACCCCGTGGAGAGCACCCCTTGGCGGAACGCCTCCATCTCGGTCTGCCCCGGCACCGTGATCTTGGGCGGCTTGACCATTGCCGGACGCATGGTGAACAGCGCATCCATGACATACGATTCATAATCCTTCCACTTCTTAAAACGACCATCCATGTTGGTCAGCACACCGAGCAGCAGGTCACCGAAGCCGCGCGGACCATCGCTGCCGAAGACCGGATTCATCACCGGCTGCTGCAGCCCGAGCTGCCCATCATCGGCGGCATAGGCCGGCATGGCGGTGTTCCACTCCTCAAGGTAGGAGTAGATCGGCAGCACGAGGTCGCACGCCATGGTGGTTTCATCCGGGAACATGGAGAAGGAGACGCGATACTTCGCCTTGGCGAACGCCTTGTCCGCACCCAGCGACTTCGGCGCCTGGTAGATCGGGTTGCTGCCGAAGACAACAGCGGTGTCGAACTTGCCGCTGTTCAGCCCGTCGAGGAAGGCGCGCAGCTCCGACCAGCCACCCAACTTCGGCGCAAGATCGGGGAAGGGCTGCTTGCTGCGGGGAAGGATCGTTTTGCCGACATTCCCCAGCATCACATTGAGCAGCAGGATGGCGTTGGCGGTTTCGCTGCCATGCTCGGCACCCTCGGCGCTCGATCCGGAAAGCACCAAGCTGGGCGAACGCTGGGTAAGCAGTTGGTGCAGCCGATGGATGCGATCCACCGACACGCCGGTGGTGTTGGCGATCGCCTCGATATCCGCATCCTTGATGGAATCCAGCACCTCGACCGGCACACGGTCGGCATAGCGCGCGTCCTCCACCAACAGCGAGGCGAGGGCAAGCGCCAGATAGCCTTCGGTTCCGGGGCGGATGGCGATCCAGCGATCGGCATTGGCGCCGGTCAGGGTCATCTTGGGCTCGATCTGCACCAGCGTGCCGCGCGGGGCGGCGCGGAAGCGGCCGTACTCGCCAGCGAAATGCACCGGCGACATCCAAGTGCCGAGGAAATCGGCGCCGAAGGAGAGGATCAACGCCGCCTTGTCGAAATCGTACTTCGGCATGGCATGGCCGAAGATCGCCTCGTTGGCGGCATGCCCCACCGCCGGCGGCAGGGTATCAAACACAAAGCTGTTGTTTGATCCGGCCACATCCAAATAGGTGCGAATCAGCGCAGCATGGTGGCCGCTGACAGCACCGCTCAGCCAAGCCAGCTTGCCATTGCGTCTGCCCAGCACCTTCTTCAGCGCATTCTCCGCCTCCGCCCATGACACCTCGGTCAGCTTGCCGCCCTTGCGGATCATCGGCTTGGTGAGGCGGTCGGGGTTGTAGTGCGCCTGCAAGCCGGCCTGCCCCATCGGACAGAGGCGGCCGCGGTTCACCGGCGACGCCGGATTCCCCTCCAGCTTGAGCACGCGCCCCTCGCGATTGCGGGCATGGATGCCACACCCCGCCGGACATTGGCGGCAGGTGGAGGCGTAGTAGATGGCGATGCCCGGACGGACAAAATCCTGCGGGTCAACATTGGGCTCCACCTTCTCTTTACGCACCTCGATATCGACGTTGTTGACGATATCGGTGTCGCCACAGCCGGTCAGCGCGAGCGCGCTACCGGCGCTGCCCAGCCCCATAATCTTGAGAAAGGTTCGACGGCTCCACGCTTCCTGCTCACCACTCTTGTTACTCTTCATCGTCTTCGCTCCTTCTCCACCACCGACGATCTCGTGCTTGTCACTATGCATGTCGCCCTCGCCTACTTGTGGCACTGCCAGCAGTCGTGCGGGGCGTGCACCAGATGTTCACGCACCTTCTTGGGCAGCCGCTCGCCCAACTTGTTCACCTGCGCTACGGTCATCGTCTTGGGGTGCTCGGGGTCGAGCACAGCCGGCTGCGGGAAGGGGACATCCATCACCGGCTTATCGGTGGCCGCCACCGGAATCATCCACCGCTTCGCCGGC
>WFMN01000053.1 GCA_015489095.1 Mariprofundaceae bacterium
ATTTTTGCGATCTGCACAAGGAGTAAAGGATGAATATTTACACATTTACCGGGCGGCTGGCACGCGACCAAGAGACCCGTTACACCCAGAGCGGCATGGCGATCTGCTCGTTTACCGTGGCCGTCGATTACGGCTTTGGCGACAACAAAGGTACCAACTGGATCCGTTGCTCCCTGTTCGGCAAGCGGGCGGAGGGGCGGTTGCCCAACTATCTGGTGAAGGGAACCCAGGTGGCCGTAAGCGGCGAGCTGCGCGTGCGCGAATATGATGATAAGGATGGCAACCGCCGTACCTCGGTGGATCTGGCGGTGAACGACCTTGATCTGATCGGTGGTCGCAACGAACAGTCCGGCGGATACGCGCCGCAGGGCGGGGCTGCGCCGCAGTTTGCTCAGCAACAGCCGCAGGCGGCACCGCAGCAACCACCCGCAGCTCAAGCTCCAGCCGCCGACCCCTTCGCCGGCACCCCCGATTTTCCCGAAATCCCGCCGAAGGATGATGTGCCGTTCTAAGCCGTACTGGTAATGGCTTCGCAAAAGGCAACTATTCAGCCCTGTTGGAACTGTTCAGATCGCCCGTGATTTGTCGCAAAAGTCATCGTCGCGGTGGTAGGTAGTGGACATCGTTCGGCAATGACCAGCATGGAGGGGGTGAAGGCATGAGCCGGAAAACCCGCGAAATCGAAGTGCTGGATACCCCGGTCAAGGTATTCCGCGTAGAACAAAACGATTTCATCTCACTAACCGACATCGCCCGGCACCGGGATCAGGAGCGTGGAGACTACATCATCCAGAACTGGCTGCGGAACCGGAATACCATCGAGTTTCTGGGAATCTGGGAGCAGCTGAACAACCCGGGCTTTAATTCCATCGAATTCGATGGAATTAGACACCATGCGGGGCTGAATAGCTTCTCGCTAACACCCAAGCGTTGGATCAAGCAGACCGAGCGATTGATCCGGCTGAACAGGATCGCAATCCAGCAGATGCGCGTGCTGGTGAAAGACCAAGGCATCCAACACCTGGAGAAGCAGTAGTGGCATTGCTCTTCACCTACGGCCGAGTGGCGCTGTTGCTGCTGTTGATGCTCGGCTCCGGGCTGGCGGGGATCTCCTACGAGATCCTCTACGGCCGGCTGTTCGGCAACATGATCGGCGATCAATTCATCGTCTCGGCGGCGGTGTTGATCACCTTTCTGCTCGGGATCGGCATCGGTGCGCTACTGGCGTGGCGGCTGGCGCGCTGGCTGTGGGCGATCGAGGGGGCGATCGGCGTGGTGGCGCTGCTGCTCTCCTTCAACCGCGATGGGATCGAGCAGCTACTCTACCATGCCTGGCCGATGGCGGGCATCGGCGGCTCGCTGCTCTTTTGCTCCCTCTTTCTGCTGGTGCCGGCGCTGTTGATCGGCTGCTCGCTGCCACTGTTTGCCAACCTGTTGCAGCAGGAAGGAATACGCTCGCGGGTCTTCGCCACCGTGTACGCCACCTACAACCTCGGCGCGGCGGTCACCGCGCTCTTGATCGAATTCCTGCTGCTGCGCCATTACGGCATCAGCCATACCATCACCCTCTTTGCCTCATTGAATATCGCCATCGCGCTGCTGCTCTACCTGCTCTTCCGCGACGATACCCCCTACGCCCGGCCGCAGGAGCAGGGGTGGATCCCGCTACCGGCGGGCGAATGGCTGGCGTTGATCCTGGCGTCGGTGGCCTCAGCCGCGTTTCAACTGTGGGCGATCAAGATCGCCGAGATGGTGCTAGGCCCGTTCCGCGATTCGTTCGCCATTGTGCTGGCGCTGGTGTTGACCGGTCTGGTCTTGGGGGCATTGGTGGTGCGGCGGTGGCAGTGGTCGCTGGCAACGGTGCTGGCGTGCGCGGCGGCGGGGTTGATCCTCACCATGCTGCTGCTGGAGCCGGTGATGACGCTCTATGCCTACATCTTCCATCTCACCATCAACCATCTGCTGGCCAACACCCTGCTGAAAATCACGGTACTGACCGCGCTGTTGCTGCTTCCGGTCACCGCCTTCGGCGCCACCGTTCCGGCGCTGCTACGCGACGAACAGCAGTTGGCACGCGACTCGGGGCAGCTGCTGTTTGTCAGCGCGCTGGCCAACAGCGGCGGCTTCCTGCTGATGACCCTGTGGCTACACCGCACACTGGCCTACGGCGCGCAGATGTTGGCGATCATCGCCCTGACCCTCACCGCCCTGCTGCTGCTCTGCCACCGCAAGCCGCTGCGGACGATTGCCATCGCCGGCCTGCTCGCGACCGGCGCGCTGTTGGTGGTCAACCGCTACTGGAACGAAAACCTGCTCTATATCGGCTACACCAGCTTTGAAGATCGCGATGATCTCAAGGAGAACCTCGACACCTTCGACTTTGCCGACGCCTATCGCGGCTTTCAGGATATCTTCTCGATCAGCTGGATGGATGGCGACCCCTACTTTTTCATCAACGGCTACATCTCGATTCCGCTCAACAACCCGTCGGAGAAGATCGTCGGGGCGGTCTCCTCCATCTTCACCAAGCAGCTGGATCACGCGCTGGTGCTGGGGCTCGGCAGCGGGGCGACCGCCTCGGCGGTGGGGCAGTTTTTCGGTCGCACCGAGGTGGTGGAGATCAACCCGGTGGTGCGCGACAACCTGTTCCGCATGCAGAAGTGGAACTACGGTATCGAACACAACCCCAGGGTGCAGATCCATGTCGATGACGCCATCCATTTTCTGCGCCTGCGGCCGGAACCGCGCTACGACCTGATTCTCAACACCGTAACCACCCCGCTCTATTTCAGCTCCTCCAAGCTCTACACAACAAACTTTTTCAATGATATCAAACGAAACCTTAACCCGAACGGGCTCTATGTCACCTGGATCGATTCGCGCATTGGCGATGCGGGAGCGGACATCATTTTGCGCACGCTCAAACGGTCGTTTCGCCACACCGCCCTGCTCTATGTGAAGTCGGCCTACTTCCTGCTGCTCTGCTCGGATGCGCCGATCCGGGCGTTCCACCCCGATATGGTCGCCGCCAACCCGCTGGTGCGCAACGACCTGTGGATCAACCACGATGTCAACGCCGAGTGGCTGCAGTATCAGCTGCTGACCACCGATGCCTACCAGTTGATCGGCAACCACAAGGCGCCGCTCAACACGCTCGACTTTCCGGCGTTGGAGTTCGCCATGAGCAGCGGGCGGGAGAGCGGCCTCTCGCAGCTACGCAAGCGGCTGCGCGGGGCGATGGATCACCACGCGATGCGGGCGGCCGCCCTGCCGGGCGCGGCGTGGGATCCGGGCGGAGCGATTGTGCATGGGCGGCGGATGCTGCACGACACCAGCATCTACCGCCGAATTCGCGATGTGCTGGGCAGAGAGGAGAAGGGGGTGGCCACCGCCTGGAACCGCGCGCTACTCACCACGGCAAGGCTCAACGCCGAATTGATCCCATCCGCCAAGCACTGGCATCAACTGGGCAGACGCTGGCTGCAGTTCAAGCAATACGACAGAGCTGCCAAGGCGTTTACACAGGCGCTCCTGCTGGATCCGCGCTATCCCAACAGCCAATTCAATCTGGCAACGGCGTTCGAGGGGCTGGGTCAACTGGCGCGGGCGGAGCGCCACTACACGCTGGCGTCGCAACAGGATCCACACGACAGCGCCGCCATCTA
>WFMN01000054.1 GCA_015489095.1 Mariprofundaceae bacterium
AGGCTCCGGGCCTCGTGCGCCTTCCCGAAGCCCCGGGCGCGCCGCGTGCGCCGCGGCCCGCGCCGCGCTAGGATGCGCCGCGCTCGGGACGTGGCGCAGCCTGGTAGCGCACCAGACTGGGGGTCTGGTGGTCGGAGGTTCGAATCCTCTCGTCCCGACCAGTTTTAGATTGATAATTTCGCAAAAAATCATCATCGCGGCCATGGATGGCCGCGCAAATCAATGGCTTGCGCAGCAAGTCGTTGATTTGTGACTCAGGGCATCCGTGCCCCGAGCCCTGCGGGCGACCCGTTGGGTCGTCCAATCCGGCTTTCCTGCCGCATTGTAATGGGAAGTGAAAATCGCAATTTTCGCCTTCCGTCAGGCAACAAGTCCACGGACGGACTTGTTACGCGGTCTGCTCGAGAATGGTCAGGGCTCCCAATCCTCGATCATGTAGTCGTACCCCTGCTCGGCTAGGAAGCGTTGCCGGTTGGCGGCGAATTTCAGCTCTTCACTCTCATCGGAAACCAGCGTGTAGAAATAGGCGGGACCGCCCTTCGGTCGCAGGATGCGTCCCAGCCGCTGCGCCTCCTCCTGACGCGAACCGAACGAACCGGAGATCTGGATGGCGACGGAGGCATCCGGCAGGTCGATGGCGTAATTGGCAACCTTGGAGACCACCAGCAGCCGGATCTCCCCCGCGCGGAACGCCGCATACAGCCGCTCCCGTTCGTTGCTGCTCATGCGGCCGGTGATCACCGGCGCGCCAAGGGTGGCCGCGATGCGCGTCAACTGCTTGATGTACTGCCCGATGACCAAAATCCCCTCGCCCTCATGCTTCTCGATCAGGGATTGCGCCACCGCATCCTTGTTCCTGTTTTCCGCCGCGATGCGGTAGGCGTTGCGCCGATCCTCGGCAACAGCGTGGGCAAAACGGTCCTCCTGCGACATCGGCACCCGAATCTCCACACAGTGCGCCTCGGCGATATGGCCAGACTGCTCCAGCTCGCGCCACGGCAGATCGTAGCGCTTAGGCCCGATGAGGGAGAAGACATCCTTCTCCAGCCCATCCTCACGGATCAGAGTGGCGGTCAGCCCCAACCTGCGGCGCGCCTGAATCTGCGCCACCGCGCGGAAAACGGGCGCCGGCAGCACATGTACCTCGTCGAAGATAATCAACCCCCACGGGTGCTGCGTGATCAGCTCCATGTGCGGCATCTCGCCCTCCCGCTCCGGGCGCCAGGTGAGCACCTGATAGGTGGCGATGGTAACAGGGCGGATCTTTTTGCAGGCGCCGGTGTACTCCCCCAGCAGCGCCTCGTCGATCTCCGTCTTATCCAGCAGTTCCGCCCGCCACTGGTGGGCGGCGGCGGTGTTGGGGGTGATGATCAGGGTGCGCATCCCGACCCTGGCCATGGTCGCCATGCCGACCACGGTCTTTCCCGCGCCGCACGCCAACACCACCACGCCGTGCGAGCCGGCGGCGACGAAGGCATCGACCGCCTTGCGCTGATAGTCGCGCAGCGCAAAGGGGTGGTGATCCGACTTGGTATGGCTGCGCAGGGCGATATCCAGCCGCTCCGCATCCTCGAACCCAGCGCGATCGTCAACCGGAAAGCCCAGCTTGATCAGGGCATGTTTGAGCGCCCCGCGCAGGGCGGGGGCGATCAAGAAGGCGTCGTCGGCGACCCGCTGATGGATGATATTGGTCAAGGATTTTTCTTTGGCGACCTGCGCCGCGATGAACGGGTCGCGGACGGTGAGTCGCAGCATCCCGCCATCATCTTGGGTAAGCACCAGCTGCCCGTAGCGGGCGAACGTGCGCCGCATCTCCTCCAGCACATTGTCGGGGATGGCGTATTTGCTGTATTTGCGCAGCGCCGCCTGCGCCTGCTCGAAGGTGTGGCCGGCGGCGGCGGCGTTCCACAGGCTTAGCGGATGGATGCGGTAGCTGTGGATGTGCTCCGGCGACTTTTCCAGCTCCGCGAAGGGGGCGATGGCATCGCGCGCCTCGGAAAACTGCGGGTTGTGGGTCTCCAGCAGCAGCGAATGGTCACCCTGCACGATGAGGGGGCGCTCGGGGTGATAGCTCATGAAAGCTTATCCAGCCCCAGTTCTGTCACCTCCGCATCGTCCAGCTCGCGCAGCCGCAGGATATGCTTCGGCTCCAAGGTGATCGCCTTTTTTTGCAGCACCTGCCCCTGTCTGCTCTTTTTGACGCCCACCACCGATATCCCGCCATACCAGCAATCCCGGATGATCGCCAGCACCTGTTTCGGTTTGCCGCTGCGCGTTTTCTGGTAGCAGACTTCCACCCACTGACCGCCCCGAAACTGCTCAGCCTCCATCCATGCCGTCATTGACGGTGTGCCGCTGATCCACTTCACCGGCTTGACGACGGTATCGAGCAGCACCCCCTTGTCGGCGCACTGCGTGACAAAGGCGTGGGCATCGGCGGCAGCATCGAGCAGCACGAGCTCCGGCCTGTCGTCAAACGGTTGCGTCAGCGTAAATCCGAGTTTATGCAGTTGGTTAAGCGCCGCTGGATCCTTGAGGATCAGCACCATGCTGGTGGCGGCGGCGGTAGCGATCGCCTTCTGCGCCTTCTGTTTCTCAAACAGGTAGGCAACCGCCTGCGGCAGCGGCGACTGGATCGACTCCAGCACCTTCCGGGTTCGGTTGAGCGCCCGTTTGTCGCCCCCCATGCGCTGCAACGCCGCGCGGTCGATCTGCAAGGTGATCATCTGCGCGATGGCTGTAAGCCTACAAAACGGCGCCAGTTTCTCGAACACCTTGCTGCTGCAATCGGGTGGAAGCTGAATCTCGCCGGCGGCGTTGATGTAGCCGTGGATCTTGGCCTTGCCCTCCGCTCCATGCCAACCGGGCGCGGGAAAATGCACCGTTTCGCCCTTCACCACCGCGTGGAACGCGGGTAGCAGGTAGATGCCATCCTGCCGTTGGTCGAAGTCATGCAGGGCGTAGTACTGATACTCCACGAAAAGATCACGCCAGTTGGCCTCGGCCAGCTCCCCCTCGGCGTGGAGCCGCAACCACTGAACCACGGCGCCCAGCTTCAACCACCGCCCGACGGGAAGCTTGGCCAGCAAGGCGTTGGCCGCTTTCTCTTGCCCCTTGCCCCACGCATGACCATGCCCCAAGATCGCGTGGATGGAGGCCTGTTGCTGCTTCACCCACGCAGCCCAGTTGATCGCCTCGGGCACGAGGTGATCCCCCTTCTGCGCAAGCAGCCCCGAGGCCGACATGCTCATCAGCAGAAACTCGATGCGTGCCACATCATCGACGACCATGAGCTTCGCGACCTTCTTGAGATCGTTTTTGCGCAGCAACTGCTGCTTGGTGAGCCCAGGCGGCACAAAATGGGCAATCACCCACAACCGCCAGATGTCCTGATCCATTGACCACGGGGAGGGCGCCCGCGCCTGACACCCCGTCGCCTCCCACTGATCGGCGATGGAGGCCGCAAGCTCCGCGCGCGCCCGCTTCAAATGGGGCTTCAATAGCGCCCTCCCCTCGTCGCTCAACACAATGGCGGCGTGCAAGCGGTTGCCGTTGAGGGTTTCGATCCCGATTAGACCGAGCCGGCTCAGCTTTTGCAGCCGCTGTGGCATGGCCGCCTTCAACGATTCGAGCAGGCTGAGCCGCTCTCTTCTGTCGAAGTAGTAGTCGAACGAGATGTAGGCCGGCTCCAACCCGGGGAAGAAGGATTGAACCTCCTCGAAGGTGTCGATCTTCGCCCGTTCGGCGGCGAGCAGCAGCGCCCAATCTTCGCCATCAAGCTGCTTGATCAGCTCCTTTTTCTGTTTCAGCGCCCGCCATCCAGCCAGCGAGAGCCATGCGCCCAACTCCACACGCAGCGCCTTGGGCCGTTGCATGTCGGCCTGTGCCGACTCCGGCACCAGCGTATCCAGCAGCGCGGCCGGTGTGTTGGCCACCAGCGTCAGCCAACGACGGGGGTGGCTATCCCCGCGCAGCTCAAACACCAACTCCACCGGCAGGCAGTAGTGCTCTTGATGGTCGAAGATCACCCCGCGCTGCAGCAACGACTGCACCGATTGGCTATACTCCAAGCCGACCTTGCGCTTGGGCATCGCGCCATCGTTGTCGGCCAGTCGCTGGCAGAGATGTTTACCGGCATTGACCTTGGCGTCCCAAGGGTGGCGGCCGGGAAGGAAGACGGCGGTTTCGATCGCCGCCTTCATCACCTTGGCGTTGCTCAGCGCCTTGTGGAGGCTGTTGTCATACCGGGTGCGCAACGCGTTCGGTCGGATGGCGTCGGCACACACCGGCAGGAGCGCGGCCTCAAAACCGCGCAACGCATCGTTGCTGCACCTAGCTCGCCATTCGTCCAATGTTTTCAACATAGCGCCTCTCCACTCGTGGTATGGAGCCGAACGGTACACCATCCCGCCTAGGCTTGCACCGCCCCCCGACACCACAATTCGCGGTCACAATGACGACTTCGCAAAAAGTCCCTAGACGGACTTGTCGCGATGCGTTCAAAAATGCGCTTGATTTCACTTGGATTGCCGTTATATTTTTCCATGATGATCTGTCAATAAATGGGTAAAATATATGAAATATAACGGCTTTCCACACATCAATTTCTCATTTGATTTCAACCAACTAAATAGCGGCGACTGGCGACGCATCGGCTTGTGCGAGGCACGGGTGGAGACCCTTGCGCACACGCCACTAACCCCGGATGCGGCAACAAACCTGCACCGTGTCCACCTTGCCCGCGGCGTATATGCCACCACGGCCATCGAGGGCAACACCCTTTCCGAGGATGAGGTCGAACGCGCAATCGCGGGCGATCTCAACCTACCGGAGTCGCGTCGCTACCTTCAGCTGGAGGTAGAAAATGTGGTGCGCGCCTGCAACGCCATCGTCCAATCCGACACCCCCGCCATCGACATGGATCGCGTGCTGGCGTGGAACCGGATGGTGCTCGATGGGATCGATCACGATCCGAAGGTGGTGCCCGGCGGGATCCGCCATCATGTGGTCGGTGTGGCGAACTATCGCGCCCCGGAGCCTGCTGTCTGC
>WFMN01000055.1 GCA_015489095.1 Mariprofundaceae bacterium
GCAATCTTACAAAAGAGACAATCCGCCATCACACTTCCTCCTCCGTGGGGGCAACCCCGCGCCCGCACGATGCTTCATTTCCCGCCCAACCGTACCGCCCCTCCCCACCGTGTCAAAATGACGCACCACGAGAGCATCGCGCACACAAGGGGGTTGCATGTCCGATCGTGACCGCTATCGTTGGCGGCCGATCGTCCAGTTCCCCCCCCGCCCCTATCCGGGCAATCGGCACTGCGATGGCAATACGCGTAACCTTACTAGAAAAGGTTTCTGTTATATTATCTCGACTGACAAAGGAGGAGTTTGCATGACTCAATATTCAAGATTCAAGGAGTGGGCGATCCCCGCAGCCGGCGCCGCCGCCGTGCTGTCGCTCGGTTTACTCGCCGCAGGCTGCGGTAGTGGTGGAGGCGGAACGCCCGCTGCGACAGCAACTGCTAGCGTAGCCGGTAAATCAACCAAGGGTCCATTTGTAAGTGGCTCTGTTGTTGATCTCTATAAAGCAGATGGTACAACCATTATTACTGCAAATGCAGCAACGACCGATGCGTATGGCAAATACAACTTGAGCACCACGGCATCTGGTGTGACCATCATCAGAACTACTGGTAAGTATTTCGATGAATATACCAACGCTACATCTACCGGCAATGGCTCAGTCGAGATGGCCATCGACTTGGCTCCAAGCACTGCGGCACCAACCAGCAATGTCTACGCATCGGTATTGACTACAATGGCCGCAAAAATTCTCAAAGACAAAGTCGCTGCCAGCGGTGGAACAACTGCAACAACAGCGGATCTTACAGCTGCAAAATCAACCGTTGCAACAACGCTTGGTTTAACCAAGGATATCGATTTGATTGATCCTGCTGATCCTAAAGATAAAGATGCTACCGCAGCGCTAATGGTGTCTGTGCTGGTGTCACAGGCTGTTGCTAACGGCGGGGCTTTAGACAATGTTATTGCTCATGTAGCTAGCAATGTTCAAAATGGTCAGCTTGCACCGGCAGGCGATATCTATGTCTCTGCGAATGATGTGGATGCTGTTGCAGCTGCGCTTGATAGCTATGCTACGGCAATGGTTGCTAGGTCTGGTGGCACCAAGAGCACTACGATTGCTACCGATGCTGCCGCTATCGCAACTGTGGCGAAGAGTGTGAATGCCATTGATGTCTATGGTGTAGGTGCAATGCAAGCTAATAACTCATACAGCTATGTTGCAGTGCCATCAGATGGTGTATTGACCACTGGCCTGACTGGTGCGCCATATAGCAGCGTGGTATTGGCACTGAACTATGGTACTGCTGCTAACAAAGATTACTATGCCAGCTTGGTGGATGGAACGCATAGTATGTCTTTCACCTTTGACCTCTACAGTGGCACCACTACAACTACTGGCGTAGCCCGTGTTGTTGGCTCCATTGATAAGGTGGATGTGACTGTTGCCAGCCACAAAATCACTGGTGTGAGCGTGCCTGCGGATGCAATCCTGTCGATCACGACCGCCCAAAATACTGCTGGAAATCCTCTGACAGCCGCAGTTGGAGATTATAAGAATCTCTCAGCTAATGCATTGGGCTCGGTAAACGGCAATGTATTCTCCATTGATCTCAGCGGGCTGCTATCCACAATTCGCAGCAAGGTAAGTTCAACTTCGCTAATTGACTTCACTGCAAATACCACTTACAGCTTCAAGATTGGCTTTGGTGGCATTCCCGTTGGTCAGGGCGCACGAGCTGGTAACTTTACCAAGTTCACCAATATCTCTGGAACCATCACAACAGCACCGTAACCTCTTACTGGTTGCTGTTTATGAAAAGGTGGGGAGCGATCCCCACCTTTTTTTATGATCATTAAACTCCCATGATAGTAGTAGTTTTGCTATTTATGACCCTGCTTGCAACCGCAACGGGTGCGTCCGCATTGGAATTACCAATGTCGCTGGCGATGCAACGCCCGATGGTTTCAATGGCCAAACAAGGCACTGTTGCCACTTGGATTCAGTACGATGAGTTTAGCCCTCAATATGATTTTTTCAATTTCCGTTCCAAAACAGGAACATCCTCGACTATTGACAGCCATACAACTTGGTTTGGTGGTGTAGCCTACGGCGTTACCAATAGCCTTCGCATCAGTTATCAATATTCAGCCTCTCAACAGTATGCCACACGGCAAAATGAGCCGAAACAGCTGAACACCCGATATACAGGGCATGAGTTGCGAGCGCAATATACTCTGTTTGATAGTTATCCTGTAATGGTGGTGGTTGGCAGCGGTTATCGCATGCATACCAGCAACAAGGAGTCATTCCAGCGCTACTATGTTGGTGCCTCCAACTTTATCGTCGGGCCGCACTACTTTAAAAACTTAGTGTATAACGGAACTACCGGTATTTTTTCATCAACTTCAGGACCACTGGCCACCTTTCAAACAAAAGACCGGGCTTGGTTGCTTTCAATCAAAGGACTGTATGAACCCATTGACACGCTTAATATGTCTATGGGAATAGAGGTGCGCCGTCTCACTGTGAAGGCGTCGTTTGATGTTCCTGCATTGAATGACCCGGCCGTTGTTAGTGCAGCATCAGGTTCTTCAAAGTTTCAGCGTTTTTTGCAGGATATCCCCCAATCCACCCCCTGGCATGAAACCCACATCCTGCTACAAGCCTCGCTCAACTGGCAGCCGTGGGAGCGGATCACCCTGGGCGCCGACCTCACCCACTATCAGATCAGGCGGAGCGGCTACATCCCCAGCCCCAAGCGGCCGACCCAATACAACAGCGCCGAGCAACTCGACGGCTACATCTTCTGGCAGGCGTTCAAGCATCTTACTCTCTACGGTCACGGTCGCGCTTCAACGCGCTACCTGCTCGGCGATCTGCCGCTGGCCTACAACTCGCGCTCCAACCACCGCTTCGGCAACCCGTACGGCTTTCTCTCCGCCGGCGGAGTGGTCTCCTTCTAGCCGCCGAGCCCCGCAAACGGCCACGCGTTGCGTGTGTGCGCCACCATCACCACATAGGCGAACACCAACAGCGCCAGCAGCCACGCGATGCGCGGCAGGCGAGCGCCTCTGCCCCGAAATGCGACAAAGCCGAGCGCGATGTAGATGACCACCGCCGAGAGCTTGGCGGTCAGCCACGCCTGCTGTAGCGGGTACTGCCCCAGCATGACCATCATGGTGACGCCGGTGATGAGTAGCAGGGTGTCGATGCTGTCGGGCACAATGCGCCGCCACAGCACGGCGGTGGGTAGCTCTCCGCACCACATGCGCCAGCCGCGCCAGACAAACACCGTCAGCGCCAGCGCCGCCGCGGTGATGTGGATGGCATGGACTAGGGTAAACACGGTTGGATCACTCCTAGGCGGCTTCGCAAGAAGTCGTCATCGCGGCCGATTGCCATCAACCAGCGAACCCCAGCCACGCATCCTCGACGATGAACTGCGCCCTGCTTTGGCCGTTCCAGTCGTTGCGATCCAGCCTGCCGATCAGCGACAGCCGGTTGCCGACGGTGAGCACCTCCACCAGCGGGCCGGGGCGAAAGGCGATGGCGGAGAGCATCCCCTCCTCTGATGCCAGCCACATGGAGCGCGCGCCGCCGCGCACCTCCTTCACCGAGCGAATCTCGCAGTCGCGCAACATCAGCCGGCAGGGCGGGTTGCCGCGTCCGGTCGGTTCAAAGCGGGCGAGGCGATCGGCCAGCGCGACATGGGCGGCGCCGATGGTCAGCGCAAGATCGATGGTCAGCTGCGGCCTGCCCGCCACCCCCGCCGCCATCTGCCGGCTGACGGCATCGCCGAAGCATTGCAGAAACCGCCCCCAGTTGGCGCGCGGCATGGCGCAGCCGCCCGCTCCGGCATGGCCGCCGAAACGGGTGAGCAGATCGCCGCATTCCGCCAGCAGCCGCTGGATGTGGAACCCCGTCACGCCGCGCAGCGAAAGGTTGATGGTATCATCGTCATCGAGGTAGCCGATGGCCGCCGGCTGATGCGCCTTGCGCGCCAGCTTGCCCGCCACCAGCCCGACCACGCCGGGATGCCAATCGGCGTCATAGGCCGCCAGCACCCCGCCCGCCTTCAGCCGCGCCGCCGCCTGCTGGTGGATCGCCCGCTCCACCTCGCGCCGCTGCCGGTTGAGATCATCCATGGCGCAGGCCAGCTCCGCCGCTTCGGCGGGGTTGCCGCAGAGCAGCAGCCGCACCGCCAGATCGCCGTGCTCCATGCGCCCGGCGGCGTTGACGCGCGGCGCAAGCTGATAGGCCACCGTCTCCACCCGCACCGCCTTGCCGCCCTCCCAGCCGTGGCACGAAAGCAGCGCCGCCAGCCCCGGCGACGGCCCGCTACGCAGCCGCGCCAGCCCGTGATAAACCAGAATGCGGTTGACCCCCACCAGATCCATCATATCGGCGATGGTGGCCACCGCCACCCGATCGAGCAGCCGCCTAAGGTCGTATGCCGGCGCCCGCCCCTCGGCCTTCAGCAGCTTCCACAGCGCCAGCAGCAGGTAGAAGGCCACCCCGCAGCCGCACAACCGCCGCTCGGCGAAGCCGCAGTCGGCGCGGGCGGGGTTGAGGATGGCGAAGGCGTCGGGCAGCAGCTTATCCGCGCTCGGTTCCGGCAGGTGGTGGTCGGTGATGATGAGATCCATCCCCAGCGCGCGCGCCTCGGCCGCCGCCGCAAAACAGGTGATGCCGGTGTCGCAACTGATGCCGACCCTGCAACCCGCAGCCGCCCGCGCCCGCACCGACGCGACGGCGATGCCGTGCCCCTGCCGCGCGCGGTGCGGCACCTCCCAGCTCACCGTGAATCCGGCCGCGGTCAGCCCCTCGACCAGCACCGCGGTGGCGGTGACCCCGTCGGCGTCGAAATCACCGAAGATATGCACCTGCTCACCCCCATCCAGCGCCGCGACAAGCCGCCGCGCCGCCCGTTCGGCATCCACCATCCGCAGCGGGTCGGGCAGGTGGGTGAGCTGCGGCGCGAACCAGTCGGGATTCTCCGTAAGATTGCGGTTTTCCAGCAGTTTATTCCACGCCGAGCGCGGGTCGCGCATGGTCTGCGTCTCCAACGCCGAGGCGAAAGGGGCGCCGCTGGACCACGCCAATGT
>WFMN01000056.1 GCA_015489095.1 Mariprofundaceae bacterium
TGGCCAGACACCAAGCTGCGGGGGCAGCGGCATGAATCCGCCATTGGACTCCGCCGCCATCTCGGCGGCGATCAGCCGCATGGCGAGTGTCATCGGCAGCGCGCAGGTGGCACTGATCGGCATTCAGCGCGGCGGATCGCTGGTCGCCGATGCCATCGCGGCGCAGCTTTCGGCGCAGGGGTGCGGTGTGGAGCGCGGCGATCTCGACATCAGCTTCTACCGGGACGACCTCGATACCGTAGGCCCCAACCCGGAGGTGCGCGCCAGCAACCTTCCCTTCGATATCAACGACAAAACCGTATGGTTGATCGACGATGTGCTACAGAGCGGTCGCACCATCCGCGCGGCGCTCAATGAGCTGTTCGATTACGGCCGCCCCGCCGCCATCCGGCTGGCGATCCTGATCGACCGCGGCGGCAGGCAACTGCCGATCCAGCCCGATCTGGTCGGTATCCAGCACGCGGTCAGCCCCGACACCGCCATCGACCTCACCTGCCAGCAAGGCGAGTGGCAAGTGGCGCTACGGAAGTTGCTGCGCCGATGACTTCGCAAAAAATCATCAGCGCGGCCATGGACGGATTCGGGGAAAGGATTCCCCTCCTACGGGCTGTAGGAGCGGTTTCCAACCGCGAATATCCACGGACGGACTTGTTGTGATGGGGTCAAAATGAAGCATTTGTTCGGGATGGCGGAGCTCGAGCGGCCGCAGATCGAACGGCTGCTGGCATTGGCGGAATCGTTCGTGGAGCTGTCGCGCCGCCCGCTGCGCAAGGCGCCCACCCTGCGCGGCAAAACCATCATCAACCTCTTTTTCGAGAACTCGACCCGCACCCGCACCAGCTTCGAGATCGCCGGCAAGCGGCTCTCCGCCGATGTGATCAACATCTCCGCCGCCACTTCCGCCACAAAAAAAGGGGAGTCGCTGCTCGACACCGGGCAGACGCTGGCGGCGATGCAGCCGCATGTGCTGGTCATCCGCCACGGCATCGCCGGCTGTTGCCAGTTTCTCGCCGACTACCTGCCGCAGACCGCGATCGTCAACGCCGGTGACGGCGCCCATGAGCACCCGACCCAGGTGCTGACCGACCTGCTCACGCTGCGGCAGCACCTAGGAGGAGTGGCGGGAAAAACCATCACCATGGTGGGCGATATCGCCCACTCCAGGGTGGCGCGCTCCCACCTCATCGCCGCCAACACCATGGGCTACCGCCTGCGCTTGGTGGCGCCCAAAACCCTGCTCCCACGGGAGGTTGAACGCTACGGCTGCGAGGTGACCCACGATTTTGACGCCGCCCTAGCCGGCAGCGATGTGCTCTACATGCTGCGGGTGCAGCAGGAGCGCCTGACCAGCAACTTCGCCTTCCCCTCGGTGCGCGAATACCACGAAGCCTACGGCCTCAACCGCCGCCGCCTGGCGATGGCGGGCAGCGATTGCGTGGTGCTGCACCCCGGCCCGATGAACCGCGGGGTGGAGATCGCCACCGATGTGGCCGACGGCAGCCAGAGCCGCATTCTCGATCAGGTGGAAAACGGGGTGGCGGTGCGCATGGCGGTGTTGACCACCCTCTGTGGAGGGGGCGACTGATGGCGGTCGATCTGCTGATTCGTGGCGGTCGGGTGGTGGATCCCGCCAACGGCGTGGATCGCATCACCGATCTCTGGGTGGACGATGGCGTCATCGCCGGGGTCGGCGCCTTTTCCGGCGAGGCCGCCACCACCGTTGACGCCGCAGGCCAGGTGGTGGCGCCCGGGCTGGTCGATATGCATGTCCACCTGCGCGAACCGGGGCAGGAGTGGAAGGAGGATATTGAATCAGGGTCGCGGGCGGCGGTCGCCGGCGGGGTAACCACCATCTGCTGCATGCCCAACACCCAGCCGCGCCTCGACCACGCCGGCGTGGTGCGGCAGGTGATCGAACGGGCGCGCGAGGTGGGCTTGTGCCGCCTGCACCCGATTGCCGCGGTGAGCATGAACCTCGACGGCAAGCAGCTCACCGAGATGCGGGAGTTGCACCGTGCCGGCGCGGTCGCCTTTTCCGACGACGGGGTGCCGATCTGGCACGCGGGCTTGATGCGCAAGGCGCTGGAATACGCCGCCAGCTTCGGCTTTCTGATCATCCAGCATGCCGAAGAGCCGCAACTCACGGCAGGAGGGTGTATCAACGAAGGGTGGGTTTCCACCCGGCTCGGCGTCACCGGCATGCCGGCCGAAGGGGAGGATTGCATGGTGGCGCGTGACATCATGCTCAGCCGGCTGACCGGAGGGTGCTACCATGTGGCGCACATCTCCTCCGCCCATGCGGTGGAGCTGGTTCGCCGCGCGCGGACGGAGGGGCTGGCGGTCTCCGCCGAGGCGGCGCCGCACCATTTCGACCTCACCGAGGAGGCGCTGCTGGAGTACAACCCCGACGCCAAGATGAATCCGCCGCTGCGTACCGAAGCCGACCGCCAGGCGGTGATCGAAGGCTTGCGCGACGGCACCATCAGTGTGATCGCCACCGACCACGCACCGCACCACCCCGACGACAAACGGTGCGGCCTCTCCTGCGCCGCCTTCGGAATTGTCGGGCTGGAAACCATGCTGCCGATCGCGCTCAAGCTGGTGCGCGACGGCGTGCTCCCGCTCTCCGAGCTGATCGCCAAGATGAGCTGCAACCCCGCCCGGCTGCTGGGGCTGGCAAGCGGCACCCTCACGCCGGGCGCAGCAGCCGATATCTGTCTGTTCGACCCCGATGCCGAGTGGGTGCTGGATCGCGACCGGTTGCACTCCAAGAGCCACAACACCCCGTGGCACGGCCAGACCCTGACCGGCCAAGTAACCGGCACATGGCTGGCCGGCAAGCGGGTGTACGAACGCAACGGGTCGCCCGCGGAGTGAGGGGCACGGATGCCCCGAATCGTGAACCGAGAAGATTCGCGCTGACACTGCTTTGACATAGGTGTACAATTGTCATTATGAATATAGTTTCGAGCAGATCGCAAAAAGACCGTCCATGACAATTCGCGGTTGGAAACCGCTCCTACAGCCTGTAGG
>WFMN01000057.1 GCA_015489095.1 Mariprofundaceae bacterium
CGTTATGACGGTTTTTCTTTGTGCTTTGTGTCTTTGTGGTTCCATACATTTTCACCGCGGAGGCGCGGAGACGCAGAGGGGGAGGATGGTCATTCCAGCGCAGGCCGGAATCCATGGGGGGTGACGGTGTCGTTACTCCCGCTGCCAGGTGGTGCCTTCGGGGGTGTCCTTGAGGATGATTCCTTGCGCCGCCAATTGGTCGCGGATCTTGTCGGCGGTGGCGAAATCGCGCTCGGCGCGCGCCTTGTTGCGGGCGGCGATCTGCTGTTCGATCTCGTCGGCTTCCCCTTGGTTGGCTCCCTGAAACCAGCCTGCCGGATCCTGTTGCAGTAGCCCCAGCAGATTGCCCATGGCGATGAAGGCGGCGGCGTCATCGTCGATGGGCGTGTTGTGGTCGAGGGCGCGGTTGATGCGGCGGGCGCAGGCAAAGAGCTCGGCCAACGCTTCCGGGGTGTTGAAATCGTCGTTCATGGCATCGATGAACGGTTGCGGCAGGCGGGCGGAGGCGGAAACGGCGCCGATGCGCTGCCGGGTTTCGTAGAGGCGGTCGAGCGATGCCTTGGCGGCGTCGAGCGCCCGGTCGGAGAAGTCGAGCGGCGAGCGGTAGTGGGTGGAGACGATGAACATGCGCACCACTTCGGGGTGGTAGCGGGCGATCACTTCGCGGATGGTGAAGAAGTTGCCCAGCGATTTGGACATCTTCTCGCTGTTGATGTTGACGAAGCCGTTGTGCAGCCAGTAGCGGGCGAAATCGCCGCCGTTGGCGGCGCGTGCCTGGGCGATCTCGTTTTCGTGGTGGGGAAAGCGCAGATCCATGCCGCCACCGTGGATGTCGAAGCTATTGCCTAGGTGGGCGCAACTCATGGCTGAGCATTCGATGTGCCACCCCGGCCTGCCCGCGCCCCACGGCGATGGCCACGATGGCTCGCCCGGCTTGCTCATTTTCCACAGCACAAAGTCGAGCGGGTCGCGCTTGTTGCCATCGACCTCCACCCTGCTTCCAGCCGCCAGTTCGTCGATGTTTTTGCCGGAGAGCTTGCCGTAATCGGCAAAGCTGCGCACGGCGTAGAGCACATCGCCGGAATCGGCGATATAGGCGTGGCCGTTGGCGAGCAGCGCCTCGATCATGGCGATCATCGCGTCCATGTGGTCGGTGGCGCGCGGCTCCAGCGTGGGGCGCAGGCAGCCGAGCGCGTCGATATCGTGATGGAAGGCGTCGATCATGCGTGCGGTCAGGTCGGCGATCGGCTCGCCGGCCTCGTTGGCGCGGGCGATGATTTTGTCATCCACATCGGTGAAGTTACGCACAAAATCAACATGATAGCCAAGATATCGCAGCCAGCGATAGATGATATCGAAGGCGACCATCACCCGGGCATGGCCGATGTGGCAGTGGTCATAGACGGTGACGCCGCACAGGTAGAGGCCGACGCGGCCGGCGACACGCGGCACAAAGTGCTCTTTCCGGCGGGTGAGGGAGTTGTAGAGGTGCAGTTCCATGGTCGGCAAACCCTACGATGCCAAGCGGTCGTCAGCCACAAAGTAGTCGGGGTCTTCGGCGATGTTGACCTTGACCAGCTCGGCGGCGGTGCCCAGCAGCTTGCGGCATTCCGGGCTGAGGTGGGAGAGGGTCAGCCGTTTTCCCGCCTGCTTGTATCGTTCGGCCAAGTTGTCGATCGCCTCGATGGCGGAGTGGTCGGCAACGCGGCTCAAGGCGCAGTCGATTTCCACGCGATCGGGGTCGTTCTCGGGGTCGAACAGTTCGCTGAAGCGATGGACGGAGGCGAAAAAGAGCGGCCCGTGCAGGCGGTAGATCACCGAGCCGTCCGGCTGCTGTTCGCGGATGGCGTGGATGTGACGCGCCTGTTTCCACGCGAAGACCAGCGCGGAGGTGATGACACCGATGATGACCGCGGTTGCCAGATCGGTGAACACCGTGACCACGGCGACAAGGATGCCGACGAAGGTGTCTTCCGGCGGGATTTTGCGGATCAGGTTGAAGCTGCCCCACTCGAAGGTGCCGATCACCACCATGAACATCAGCCCCACCAGTGCGGCGACCGGCACCATGGCGATCAGATCGGAGGCGAACATGATGAAAAAGAGGAGGAAGAGGGCGGCGGCGATGCCGGAGAGGTTGCGCAGGCCGCCGGAGGAGACATTGATCATCGTCTGGCCGATCATGGCGCAGCCACCCATGCCGCCGAAGAAGCCATTGATAGTGTTGGCCAACCCCTGTCCGAACGAGACACGGTTGCCCTGCCCGCGGGTGGAGGTCATGGCATCGACCACACTCATGGTCAGCAGCGACTCGATCAGCCCGACGCCGGCGAGGATCACCGCGTAGGGGAGGATGATGGTGAGGGTCTCAACGGTGAACGGCACGGCGGGGATGTGAAAGCTAGGAAAGCCACCGCTGATATCGGCGATGTCGCCGACGGTTTTGGTGTCCAACCCGCCCAGGGTGACAATCAGCGAGATGGTGATGATGGCAGCCAGTCCCGCCGGGAGCGCGCGGGTGATTTTGGGAAGCAAGACCATGATCGCCATGGTGAGTGCGACCAAGGAGAGCATGGTAACCATCGCGCTGCCGCTCAGCCAGTGGGTGGCGCCGGCGGCATCCACGGTTTGAAACTGCTTCATCTGCGCCAGAAAGATGACGATGGCCAGGCCGTTGACGAAGCCGAGCATCACCGGATAAGGAACCATGCGGATATATTTGCCGAACTTGGCCGCGCCGAAGGCCATCTGCAGGATACCGGTCAGGACGATGGTGGCGAAGAGGTACTCCACCCCGTGCTGCGCCACCAGTGTGACCATCACCACCGCCATGGAGCCGGTGGCGCCGGAGATCATTCCGGGGCGGCCACCAACCAGCGAGGTGACCAGCCCCATCAGGAAGGCGCCGTAGAGGCCGACCAGCGGATTGACGCCGGCGACAAAGGCGAAGGCCACCGCCTCCGGTACCAGCGCGAAGGCGACTGTCAGGCCGGAGAGAATGTCATCCTTGGCGCGGGCCGCGTGGTCGTAGTAGATCTGAAACATGGGGATCCTAGTTCTTATATAACATATTGTAGTATAAGGAAAATATTAAAGATTGTGTGTTGCAAAAGGGCGCGCATGGTAGGGGTGGCCAAGATGGCCGTCAATGCGGGCGGCCGATGGTCAGCCCGCGTTGTCTTTGCGGTGTCGCAGGTGGGTGAAGACGGTCAGTGGATCGTCGTTGACCGACTGATCGCGGGCGTATTGGCGGCAGAAATCGCCATTGAGCGGGCGCAAAAAGGGGTTGGTGGCCAGCTCCTCGCCGATGGTCGATGGGATGGTGGGGTGCCCCTGTTTGCGCGCCGCTTTATCGCGCGCCGTGCGTGTTTCCAGCAGGGGGTTGGCGCCATCGACTTGGCGGGCGAAGCGGAGGTTGGCGAGGGTGTATTCATGGGCGCAGTAGAGGGCGGTGGCGGCGGGGAGTTGCGCCAGGGTTTGCAGGCTACGCCACATCTGGGCGGCGCTCCCCTCGAATATACGGCCACATCCGGCGCCGAACAGGGTGTCGCCGCATAGCAGCGCGTCGTCGATGCGGTAGGCGACATGATCGAGGGTGTGACCGGGAACGGGGATGGTCTGCACGGTGAGGCCGATCAGCTCCATCGTCGCTTCGGGTGCGCGGGTGCGGCCGGCAATCCGCGCATTGGGCGCGATTACCTCCAAACGGTAACGCTCGACCAGACCGGCGTTGCCATCGGTGTGATCCCAATGGTGGTGGGTGTTGAGAATGGC
>WFMN01000058.1 GCA_015489095.1 Mariprofundaceae bacterium
CATCGCTACCATACTACACCTCCGATTGTGAAGATGCCGCACGCTACATTCATCAGACCTTCCAGTGCAATTGCTTGTGGCTCTCAAGCCGTGGGTATAGCGTCTCCAACAAATGGGACAGGTGGTTAAGGCCATCCGCGGGAATTGTGTGTTCGGATTTCCAATCCCCCCTGTTTCCACTTAGGATCGGGTCTGAATGAGTAGAATCACCGCATTGTTGATGCATCGCCACAGTATCACGGCCGTTGCGCTGATCTTCCTGCTGGGGGTTGCCACCGCGCTGTTCGTTGCCGCTCAAGAGGAAGAGCGGTTGGAAGAGATTGGCGCCCGCCACTATGCCGAAAACATTTCACAGTTCATCCGAGAGTTTAGAAACCTATATACCAGCGAGGTGGCATCTCGGCTTGGCCCGCATGGGATTGAGATCCGACACGATTACCAAAACATTGACGGCGCAACCCCCCTTCCCGCCACCTTCACCCTTCGGCTGCTAAAAAGGATTTCTCTATCCGGCAATGGCTTGGATAGCGCGCGACTCTATAGCGATTATCCATTTCCATGGCGGAAAAACATCCCGCTGGACGCATTCGAGCGCGCCGCTCTCGCCGCGTTAAAGGCAGACCCCACAACCCCTTTCGTCCGGGTGGAAGCGCGCAATGGCAAACGCCGATTGCGCTACGCAAGCGCCGATATCATGCGCGAATCCTGTTTGGGGTGTCACAACTCCCGGCCGGACTCACCCAAAAAAGACTGGAAACTCGGCGATGTTCGGGGGGTTCTGGAAATCAATGTGCCATTGGATCGTGCAGAGGAGCTTGCAACCGAAGGCATGAGTGGAATGCATCTTGCAGTGGGCGCATTGATTTTGTCAGGCCTGATCGGATTCGTGACCATTGGCATTCGCCTCCGGCGCCATGCAGAGCTACTGGAGTTTACCGTCGAAGAACGCACCAAAGAGATCAAATCGCTCGCGCGTTTTCCAGAGGAAGACCCCCTGCCGGTCATGCGCGCATCCCCATCGAACCATCTGCTGTACATGAATCCCGCAACGGGGTATCTGGCACACCACTTCGAGCTAGAGGTTGGCCGCAAGCTACCGGATCCCTTTTCGGCGCATTGTGACAAGGCACGGAAGCAGAACAGCGATGTCGAATTCGAGATTCACGCGGGAGAGCGATGGTATCTCATGATGGTCTCGGCCTCCTCCCATGACGAAGTAAGCATCTATGGCTTTGAAATCACCGAGCGCAAGCAGGCGGAACAGAAACTGCAACATTTGGACAGGGTGAAATCGCTGGGGGTGCTGGCTGGCGGCATCGCCCATGACTTCAACAATATCCTAGCGACCATCTTTGGCAATGTCGGCTTGGCGCTCATGAAAACGGACGACAAAAATCCAGTCAAGAAACATCTGCAACAGATTGAAATAGCAAGTAAACGCGCCGCCGATTTATGCAAACAGATGCTCGCCTACTCCGGGCGTGGCAAGTTTGTTGTTTTGCCCATTGACCTCTCGGAAGCCGTGCGGGAGACCATGCAAATGCTCTCCACCTCCATCCCACGCCATGTGACCTGCAAGATGGCGCTGGACGGGAATCTGCCGCCGGTAGAGGGAGACAACACACAGATACAACAGCTGATCATGAACCTCATCATCAACGCCTACGAAGCGATTGGCGACGAGCAAGGGGTGCTGTCGCTGACAACAGGCACGGTGCATGTGGATCGCGGCTATCTCCAGTCGGCACATGCCGCCGACGGCATCCAGCCGGGCGAATTCGTCTTTCTGGAGGTGAGCGATAGCGGCTGCGGGATGGATGAGGAGGTGAAACAACACCTGTTCGACCCGTTTTTTACCACCAAGTTTACCGGTCGCGGCCTCGGCATGAGCGCCCTGCTCGGCATTGTGCGCGGCCACCATGGTGCTATCCACATCGACTCCGAGCCGGGACAGGGAACGCGAATCAGGGTCTTGTTTCCGCCACTACGCGAACAGATGGCAACAACACAGGCGATTGAACCGAACGATGTGAAGAAAGCCGACGATAGGGATACGGGCGCAACCATCCTGATTATTGATGACGAGGAGACGATCAGGGAGGCCGCCGCCGCGATACTGGAAGATGTAGGCTATCGCACCTTAAGCGCCGAAAATGGTGAACAAGGTGTAGCGCTTTATCGCGCCCACCAACAGGAGATCGCCGCGGTACTGCTGGATATGACCATGCCGAACATGGATGGCAGGGAGTGTTTTGCCGAGCTACAACGCATCAATCCCGATGTGCGCGTTATCCTCTCCAGCGGTTATGACGAGCAGGAGGCGACCAGCCACTTTGATGACCACGCGCTGGCCGCGTTCGTGCAAAAACCATACTTTCCCGAGCGGCTCCAAGCAGTGGTCGCGCAAGTGTGTAACCAACCTGCCAATCCCTAGGCATGAAGCGTATCCAATCGGTGAGACAGCGGGTCGGCAAAAATAAGGTATGCTGCCGTTCGTTGTTTTTTCAGTCGTACCGCTGCCTGAAACCTGCTGGTCTTCGGAGCCGCGCATCGCCCGCACCTGAAAAGGGGCGGTGCGCGGGTCCGA
>WFMN01000059.1 GCA_015489095.1 Mariprofundaceae bacterium
CCGTGTATGAACAGCAGACCGCGCCGTTGATCGCCTATTATCAGGAGCAGCCGGCGTTCCGTCGTGTCGATGGCGGCGCCTCGCTGGAGGCGGTTTACGACGCGTTGTGTCGGGCGATGGAAGAGTAAGGTATGGCTAAAGAAGATATTATCGAGATGTCGGGCGAGGTGATCGAGAAGCTGCCCAACGCCATGTTCAAGGTGCGGCTCGAAAACAACCACGAGTTGTTGTGTATGATCTCCGGCAAGATGCGTAAATACTACATTCGCATCCTGCCCGGTGATCGGGTGACCGTTGAGATCTCCCCGTATGATCTCACCCGCGGGCGGATCAGCTACCGCGAAAAGTAGGCAGTGCCGTTCAGGCCTGCCGGATTGACGGTTTATCCCGACAATTAGCAGCAAACCACTGTTCGATGTGTGATTCGGATTGACGATGGATGTAAGATGACTTCGCGAGAAGTCGTCATCGCGGCCACGGATGGCCGCGCAAATCAATGGTTTGCGCAGCAAGTCGTTGATTTGTAAGGAAGGTGAAAATTGCAATTTTCGCCTTCCGTCAAGCAAAAAGTCCATGGACGGACTTTTTGCGATCTGCTTATGTAAGGAGGAAGCGATGAAGGTTCGTGCTTCTGTGAAAAAAATGTGCAACAAATGCCGGGTGATTCGCCGCAAGGGTGTGGTACGCATCATCTGCGAGAATGCGCGCCACAAGCAGCGGCAGGGTTAAGGTGTTGCCAATGGATGAGGGGGTCGCTACACTGCCGCGCCCTTTGAAATGCGTGGAGGTCTAGTGTGGCTCGTATAGCAGGTGTAAATATCCCGTCAGGCAAGCGTGTAGAGGTTGCGTTGACCTACATTTACGGGATCGGTCTTTCCAGTTCCCGTAAGATCCTTGACGGTGTGAAGGTCTCGCGTGACACCCGCGTGAAGGATCTAACCGACGACGAGGTGAACCGCATCCGCACGGTGATCAATAGCGATTACAATGTGGAGGGTGACCTGCGGCGTGAGGTGTCGATGAACATCAAGCGGTTGACCGATCTCGGTTGCTACCGTGGTTTGCGTCATCGTCGTGGCCTGCCGCTGCGCGGTCAGCGCACCAAGACCAACGCCCGTACCCGCAAGGGACCGCGTCGTGCGGTCGCCGGCAAGAAGTAACAATTGAAGATGACCAATCTTTTGGCTGAGGAACTGAATGGCTAAACCAAAATCGGGTGCCGGTAAGAAACGCGCCCGCAAAAACATCGCGAATGCAGTCGCCCATATCCGGGCGTCATTCAACAATACCAATATCACCTTTACCGATGAGGCAGGCAATGCCATCTGCTGGGCTACCAGTGGTGGGTCGGGCTTCAAGGGGGCGCGCAAAAGCACCCCGTTTGCGGCGCAGGTTGCGGCGGAGGATGCCGCCCGTAAGGCGATCGATCACGGCGTGAAGAATGTCAAGATCGAGGTGCGCGGCCCCGGTTCGGGGCGTGAATCCGCGATGCGGGCCATCGCGGCGGTTGGATTGAATGTTACCTATATTCGGGATGTTACCCCGATCCCACATAATGGCTGCCGCCCACCGAAGCGGCGCCGGGTTTAGGAGAAGGGAATGGCTCGTTATCTGGAAGCAAAATGTCGCTTGTGCCGTCGGGAGGGTGAGAAGCTCTTCCTGAAGGGGAGCAAGTGTTTCTCCAGCAAGTGTGCGATTGAGCGCCGTCCGTTCGCGCCCGGGATGCATGGGCAGGGTCGTCGTCCGCGTCGCGCCTCCGACTACGGTCTGCAGCTGCGCGAAAAGCAGAAGGTGAAGCGGCTTTACGGTCTGCAGGAGAAGCAGTTCCGCGCCTATTTTCAGCTTGCGGACAAGATGAGCGGGATTACCGGCCTCAACCTGTTGCAGTTGCTGGAGTCTCGGCTCGATAATGTCGTCTATCGCATGGGGTTTGCCTCATCGCGTTCGGAAGCGCGGCAGTTGGTGCGCCACAAGCATGTCAAGGTGGATGGCAAGGTGGTGACCATCCCCTCCTTCATCGTGAAGGAGGGCGCGCGGTTGACCCTGAACAGGGGCGCCGAGGAGCATCTGCGGGTCAAGGCCGCGATGGAGGCTGCGGCGCAGCGTGGGCTCGCCGAATGGGTGGATGTCGATTTGACCACCAGTCAGGGCGTCTATCGCCAGATGCCGGCGCGTGATCAGCTTGACTCCTCCATCCGTGAGCAACTGATCGTCGAGTTGTACTCGAAGTAGCTTTATGCCCCCTGTAAGCGCGGCCATCCGTGGCCGCGATGCCGACTTCTTTCGAAGTCGGCACCCATGTCTCAGTTAGTAAGGTAAGATATAACCATGGAATTGATTAGTCCCCGTTCAATCACCGTCGAAGAGCTGGTTGAAGGCCGTTCGGCAAAAATTGCGTTTGAGCCGCTGGAGCGCGGTTACGGCACCACCTTGGGCAATGGCCTGCGCCGGATGCTGCTCTCCTCGCTGGTGGGGTGCGCGGTGGTCAAGGTCTCCTTCGACGGGGTGATGCATGAGTTCGATACCCTGCGCGGCGTGCGCGAGGATGTCGCCGATCTGATCCTGACCCTCAAGAGCCTTGATATCCAGATGGAAGGCGACGACCCGCAGGAGATCACCTTGGATGTCACCGGTCCCGCGATTGTGACCGCCGCCGATATCCAGTGTCCCGCAGGCCTTCATGTGCTCAATGGAGACTTGGTGTTGGCGCATCTCAGTGAAGATGGCGCGCTGAAGTTCTCCGCCACGGTTGAAAAAGGGCGCGGTTACCTCCCTGTGACGGAACGCGATGACGAGGAGAAGACGATCGGCCAACTGCTGCTGGACGCCTCGTTTTCACCGGTGCGTCGCGTTGCGGTACGGGTGGAAAACGCCCGTGTCTCGCAGAAGACCAACTACGACAAGTTGATCATGGAGGTGGAGACCAACGGCGCGATTACCCCCAAGGAGGCAATTGCGGAAGCGGCCAAGATCATGCAAGATCAGTTGTCGATCTTTGTGGACTTCGACGCGGTGAGCGCCTCGGGTGAGGCCGCTGCCGGCGAGGCGGATCTGATGGAGATCTTCAACCAGCCGATCGACAACCTCGATGTTTCGGTGCGCTCGCTCAACTGCCTGAAGAGCGGCGAGATCTACCGTATTGGTGATCTGGTTGGGCGAACCGAGGCCGATATGATGCACACTCCGAACTTCGGCAAGAAGTCGCTGCTGGAGATCAAGGAGGTGCTGCAGAGCATGGGGCTGTCGCTGGGCATGGATGTGTCGGAGTGGAAGGCGTCGCTGGCCGAGTCTGCCGAGGCGAGCCTCGAAGATGTCAAGGAAACGGAGTAGTTAGCTATGCGTCATCGTAAACATCACGGATCGTTGGGGCTGGTTAGCGGCCATCGCCGCGCCCTGCTGAGCAACCTTGCCGCCGCCCTGATCGAGCATGGTCGTATCGAGACCACCCATGCCAAGGCCAAGGCGGTTCGCCCCTACATTGAGAAGCTGATCTCGTTGGGCAAGGATGGTTCCCTCCATGCCCGTCGCCGCGCGTTGGCGAAGCTGCGCCATCGCGATGTGGTGGATCGCCTCTTTGTGCAGGTGGCGCCGGTGTTCGCCGAGCGCAATGGTGGCTATACCCGCATTATCAAAACCGGTTTTCGCGCCGGGGACGCTGCGCCCAAGGCGGTGATCGAGTTTGTCGATACCATCGACGATGGTGAGATGAACGAGGAGTAGTCCTACATTCACCGCGTGTTCATCTTGCAAGGGGAGGCTTCGGCCTCCCTTTTTTGTTTGGGGAAGGTAAAAACGGCGTTTTTCGCCTTCCGCCAAACAAGAAGTCATCATCGCGGCACGCACGGGTTCGGGGAAAGGATTCCCCTCCTACAGGCTGTGAGCGCGGTTTCCAACCGCGAATTGCCACGGACGGACTTTTTGCGATGTACTCATCAATGGAGGTGGATGATGAAACGATGGATGGTTTTGCCGCTGTTGTTGTTGGTTGCAGCCAATGCCGACGCGCGCGGCCATGGTGTGGCTGCTCCCTACCCGCTTTTGTTGGCGGCGGAGGTCAAGGGGGGCGATCTGGTCTACCCGTCGGTGGCGGGTGATTTTCTGGTCTATAGCCAGCGCGATCAACATGGGTTTGCGGTTACCAGAGTGCTGGCGGAACAGCCCGAGCGTGAAGGGCTGGTGCTGCGCTCCTCTAAGCGTCACGGGGCGATTCGCCGGGGTGTGGCGCTGGCCGATGGCGCCATCGGCTATGTCTGCAACCGGATGGGGCCGATCTCCGCGTGGAAACGGTGGAGCAACAGCGACCTGCACCAGTTGGTCATCAATGGCGGCAACTTCATCGGCGGGCTTGTTCCCATTCATCTCGCCGCCAACCGCACCGGCACGGTGTGGGCGGTGGATACCTACCTCAACCGCGAGCGCCGCTCGCGCTACCTCGATACCTTCGCCAATGTGAATCTTGAGCCGGAGCTTCTGGGGCAGAACTGGCGCATCTACTGGTCGGATGCCGACCACTGGAAGGTGGGCTACAAGGCCACCGAGCGCGGTACGCGCAACAAGTTCGACCATCCGGCACTGTTTGTGCAGCGGGATGGTGTCATCACCATGATTCGGAACGCCTTTGACGCAACGCTGAGTGCCGATGGCAACACCGTCGTCTTTGTGCGCGAGCAGAACGGCAACTTCGATCTATGGATGCAGAATCTGGCGAGCGGCGCCCTAACCCGTCTGACCAGTAACCGCTTCGGGGATTTTGAACCCGCCTTGAGCCCCGACGGCAAGAAGGTGGCCTTTGTCTCCAACCGCGACAGCAAGGGGAGCGTTCGCCACACCATGATCTATGTGCTCGACTTGGAGTCCGGTGCCATCACCCAGGTGACCGACTCCGCGCGGGCAGTCGATGGCGGACCGACATGGAACGGGAATCACCGAATCCTGTTTCACTCCAACCGGGATCCGCATCAACCGCAGCGATCGACAGAGAAACAGTGGAGAATATGGGAGGTGCAATTATGAAAACATTGGTAATGCGCGGCGCGATGGCGCTGCTTTTGGTGATGCCGACAGTGTCGGCACAGGCCGGAGATCTGCTCGATTGGGCGCTGTCGGGTGCCCATCATCAGAAGCAGGAGGTGGTGCGCGACGACGCCACGCTGCTCACCTTGGAGCCCAAGCAGAACGAGATCTACCCCCACCGTGCCGGCGCGAACGATTTTCTCGTTACGGTGGTGGCGCGCGATCGGGTGGTGCTCAGCCGCCGGGCGCTGGAAAACGGCGACCCACTCAATCCGGTGACCGAGGATGTGGTGCCGGATTCGGTACAGTGGCAGGATGGCGAGGTGACATTTTTGTCCACGCAGGTGGGCGGTTTGGGGCTGTGGAAGAAGCCGGCGACCGGCATGGGGCTGGTCAAGCGGCTCTACCGCTTCAGTGGCCGGGTGGTGCAGCCGACGCTCCTGCCCAATGGCGAGGTCATTGCGGTGCGGTTGGCCTCCCCGCTACGGGACAGGCGCGACGCGCGCGGCCGTCATCACCCCGATCCGTTCGACAACTGGTCGCAAGCGGGCGCCCAGCCCTCGATCATCCGCATCGACAGCAAGGGGGGTGAGCATCTGTTGAGCAACGGGGTCAACCCCGCGGTATCGCCCGATGGGGCGTGGGTGGTCTTCTCCATGGCGGTGGGGCGCAGCCGCCACCTCTTTCTGATGCGCAGCGACGGCTCGGATCTGGCGCAGTTGAGCGATGGTCGCGCCGAGGATGTGCAGCCGGTGTGGAGCCCCGATGGGGAGTGGATCGCCTTCACCTCCAACCGCGGCCACGCCGATATGCGTCACCGCAGTCGCTCCAACTGGGACATCTGGATGGTGCGCCGCAACGGCGAGGATCTGACCCGTCTGACCCGGGATCCCGGCCGCGACGGCGCGCCGGCGTTCTCCGCCGATGGCAGCAGGGTGCTGTTCCATTCCGACCGCAAGGTGGGCAAGGCGGAGCTTGCGGCGCATCAGCTGCGTCGCGCGCCCAAAGGGTTTCACATCTGGCAGGTGATGGTTCCCGCGCGCAAGGAGTAATCAGTTCGCACCGGCTTTCGCTGCTGAGCCCGCGCCGGATCTTTTCCGGCCGGGCGAAGCGGCAGTCGCCCTCATCCTCGGCAACACGCCTTCACTTTCTCCCGTGTCGCCGCCCCCC
>WFMN01000060.1 GCA_015489095.1 Mariprofundaceae bacterium
CTCAAACAGGAAAAACTGGCGGAAGGGGTGGGATTTGAACCCACGAATGGTTTCCCATTGCCGGTTTTCAAGACCGGTGCATTCAGCCGCTCTGCCACCCTTCCTTAAGCTGGATCGTGAAGCACCGCGCATGCTAGCGCGCACCACCGCCTTGCTCAACGCAACCAATGCACCAGCGCGTTGATCTGCGCTCTAGTCAGCGGGCCGCCTGCTTGTTGTGCAAACGCAGGCATCGCGGGGGTGCCGGCGCCATGCGTGATGGTCGCGGCAAGCGTTCCGGCAGGCAGACCGCGCAGCTTGGGGGCGTAGCCGCCATTGCCATTCGTGCCGTGGCACATGGCGCACACCGCCCGATAGAGCGCCTTGCCTTGGTGCAGCCCCTTGGCGGGATCGAAGTGGCACTTGGCACACTTGCCATCGAACAGCGAACGGTTGCCTGTCATCGCATGGAGGTTGGGGCGCACGCGCAGCACAATCCTGGCACTGCTTTGGCCGCCAAAGCCGTCGGTCACCGTCACCTGCTTAACCACCTTGCCCTGCTTAGCAAAAGGATCGATCGTCACATGTAGTTGGGTAAAGCCTCCGGCGGGCAGCGCCATTGCCTCGGCGCGGAGATCGGTGCAACCGCAGGAGCTGGCGAGCTTGGCGATCATCGCCGGCTGATCGCTCACATTGCGGATCAGCAGCGTAGCCTTGATCGGCTTGGAGCCATCCACCTCGCCCAGATCGAGTTCCGCGGGGTCGATGATCAACACCGGATCCGCCAGCGAGGAAGAAGCCTTGGCAGCTTGGGTGCAACCCGCCAGCAATACCAACACCAGCAGGAAGAAACCGCGCAAACTCACGCCAACCACGAACGCAGCCGCTCAGGAACCGGAATTTCTCCCGCCATCATCCGCTGCAACACCGCAGGCTCATGCGCCAATAGCGCCTCGATTTCCGCGAGCAGTCGCGGATCGTGATCCAACGCCTGCGTCAGCGGCATCAGCCAGCGATCCAGCTCCAGCATCCCTTGGCGCTGCAGCCGAAAACGGACGCGGCGCAGCGAAGCGGAATCATTGTTCACCGCGTAACTTAGCTCTTACGCGTTAGCAGCGCCCGCTTGATGTGGTTGATCGATGCCGTCGGGTTGAGCCCCTTGGGGCAGGCCTGGGCACAGTTCATGATCTGGTGGCAGCGGTAGAGCTTGAAGGCATCCTCAAGGGCATCGAGCCGCTCGCCGGTCGCCTCATCGCGGCTGTCGCTGATCCAGCGATCGGCCTGCAACAGCGCCGCGGGTCCCAGAAAACGCTCGCCATTCCACCACCATGAGGGGCAGGAGGTGGTGCAGCAGGCACACAAGATACACTCATACTTGCCGTCAAGCTGATCGCGCTCGGCGATCGTCTGCAGCCGCTCATGCTCCGGTGTCGGCGTATCGGCGTGCAGCCACGGCTTCAACTGGCGGTACTGGTCAAAAAAGTGGCTGGTATCGACCACCAGATCGCGGATAATCGGCATATTGGGCAGCGGATAGATGCGGATCGGCTGCGCCAGCCCGGCGATCGGTGTGATGCATCCTAACCCGTTGACACCATTGATGTTCATCCCGTCCGAGCCGCACACCCCTTCGCCACAGGAGCGGCGGTAGGTCAAGGTCGGATCGATGTTCCATTTGATGTAGTTGAGCGCGTCGAGCAGCTTCATCCCCGGCTTGGTGACCGGCACCGAATAGCGCTGCAGCCGCTGCTCGCCATCCCCTTCGGGATCGAAGCGGAAGATATCGAGGGTGATACTCTCGGCCATCGGCTAATAGACCCGTTTTTTCGGCGGGAAGGAGTCCACCGTCATCGGCTGCATCCGCACCGGCTTGTAGTCGAGCGACACCTTGCCCGCATCGTCGATGCTGGCGAGGCTGTGTTTGAGCCACTGCACATCGTCGCGCTCGGGGTAATCCTCATGGGCGTGCGCCCCGCGCGACTCGGTGCGCGCCAATGCGCTGGCGGCGGTCGCCCGCGCCATCGCCATCAGGTTTTCCAGCTCCATCGCCTCGATCAACGCGCTATTGAAG
>WFMN01000061.1 GCA_015489095.1 Mariprofundaceae bacterium
CGCCAACAAGGTGGCCGGCATCTTCGCCACCGGTGGAGGCTTGGGCAACGCCGGCGGCGGGGTGGAGCTCACCATGATCTCGCTGTTCGCCAACGCGCTGGAACACGGTATGATTGCGGTTGGTTTTCCCAAGAGCCTTCCCGGCTACGCTGATGGCGGCCTGCACTGGGGCGCCTACGCCCGCTGCGCCAACGCCGAAGGGATGCCGCAGCCGATCAGCGACCAAGCGCTGTTGGCTGGACGCAGCTACGGCGCCCATGTCACCGAGGTGGCGCTACGCTTCCGTGACGGCGCTGACGGGTAGAGAGATAGAAAAATTGAACCACCAAGACACAAAGACCCGAAGGAAAGTGGAGCCCGTGGCAATTCGCGGTTGGAAACCGCTCCTACAGCCTGTAGGAGGGGAATCCTTTCCCCGAACCCATCCATGGCCGGATGATGGCTTCTTCGTGCCTTCGTGGTTCAAAAAAGAGGAAAAAACAGTAAATGTTCAGTAACCTAACCGACAAACTGGGCGACATCGCCCATCGCCTGCAAGGCAACGCCCGTGTGGGCGAAAGCGAGCTCGACGCCACCCTGCGCGAGATGCGCTTGGCGCTGTTGGAGGCCGATGTGGCGCTGCCGGTGGTGCGCCATCTGATCAGCGAGGTGCGCGAGCAGGCGCTCGGTGCCGATGTTGCCAAGAGCCTGCAACCGGGGCAGGTGGTGGTCAAAATCCTTCACGACAACCTGACCGATCTGCTCGGCGGCAGCCGCCGCCCGCTCAAACTCGACAAGATCCCCTCGGTGATCCTGCTCTGCGGCCTACAGGGAGCGGGCAAAACCACCACCGCCGGCAAGCTGGCGCGCATGTTGGCCACCGATGGCAAAAAAGTGGCGCTGACCAGTGTAGATGCCACCCGTCCTGCTGCCCGCGAACAGTTGCAGGTGCTGGCGCAGCAGATCGATGTGCCCTACCTCGCGGGGGATGGTTCAGACCCGGTAGCAATGGCGGATTCTGCCCTCGATAAGGCGCGCGTGTCCGGCTGCCATGTGCTGATTGTCGATACCGCCGGCCGACAGGTGATCGATGCCGAATTGATGGATGAGATCGCCGCCGTCGATGCCGCCGTCGCCCCGCAGGAGCGGCTGCTGGTGCTCGATTCGATGACCGGACAGACCGCGCTCACCGTCACCGAGCAGTTTCACCAGCGCGTTCCGATGAGCGGCTGCATCCTCACCAAAACCGATGCCGATGTGCGCGGCGGCGCGGCGCTCTCCGTCGCCCACATCACCGGCGTGCCGATCCGCTTTGTCGGCACCGGCGAGAAGATCGACGCCTTCGAGGCCTTCGATGCCCGCCGCTTTGCCGGACGCATTCTCGGCCAAGGCGACATCGTCGGTCTGGTGGAGAAGGTGCAGGCGGAGGTTGACGAGAAGAAGGCGAAAAAGATCAGCGACAAGCTGCGCAAGGGGGCGTTCGACCTCGCCGACTTCGGCGAGCAGCTCGACCAGATGGCCAACATGGGCGGCATGGGCTCGATGCTGAAGATGCTGCCCGGCATGAAGCTGCCGCAAGAGGCGCTGGCGCAGGTGGACGACAAGCCGATGAAGCGGATGCGCGCCATCATCTACTCGATGACGCCGAAGGAGCGTCAACGCCCGTCCATCATCAACGGCAGCCGCAAGCGGCGCATCGCCGCCGGTTCCGGCACCAGCGTGCAGCAGGTCAACCAACTGCTCAAGCAGTTCAGCCAGATGCAGAAGATGATGAGACGGATGCGCGGCGGCAAGGGCAAGCGGCTGATGGCGCAGATGGCGGGCAAACTCGGCCTCCCCGGTGGATTCCCCGGCGGGTTTCCCGGCGCATGACCCCTGTCGCCATTCCGGTGCCGGAGCGCTTCACCAGCGCGGCATACCGGTCGATTCTGGCCGACGGCGAAGCAGGCAACCACGCCACCGTAACCGACAAGGTGATCCGCGTCATCGGCGAGGCGGGATGCCGCGGTTATCCCTACGAGACCTGCGGCCTCTTGATCGGCACCACCACCGCGGCGGGCGACTGGAAGATCGACGAGGCGCGCCAAGTCACCAACCGCAACCGGTCGCGGGCGGCGGATCGCTTCGACCTCGATCCCGCCGGCTACCAGGCCATCGACCGCGAGCTGCGCGGCGGCGGGCGGGAGATTCTCGGCGTCTTCCACTCCCACCCCGACTGCCCGGCCAAGCCCTCGCCGACCGATCTCGCATCGGCCTGGGAGGGGTTTCTCTACCCCATTGTCAGCATCTGCGACGGCAAGGTGGCCGAATTGCGCTGGTGGACGCTCGCCGCTGGTGGCACACAGTTTCAACCGGTTCCCATCCACCCATGCGCATAGCGCTTGTCTGCCTAGCGCTGCTGCTGTCCGCCTGCCAGCATCACGCCGCCACCCACTCCGCAACCCACCACGCGGCGGCGACCAACCACCCGGCCAAACACGCGGTTCCCATCGAACAGCTGGAACCCGATTTCCTCTTCATCGCCGCCCAAACGGCGATCGACAACGGCCATCTGGCCACCGCCGCCGCCTACCTGAAGGTGGTGGTCAGCAAAGACCCCTACGCCACGCTGCCCCGAGCCCAACTGGCCGAGGCGCTACTCAAAAGCGGACAGGCCACGGCGTCCCTGCCCCACTTCGTCTACCTGCTGGATGGCAAGGCGCGCAAACAGCTTGACGCCAACGAGCAACTGCGCCTGAGGATGCTGCAGGCAGCGGCGCAACTGGCCAGCAACCATATCGACGACGCCATCGCCACGCTGCGGCGCGTGGTGCATCGCCACCCCGACCATCTGCCGGCACGGCTGCAACTGGCCAAGCTCTATCTCACGCAACGCGATGCCGAACAGGCGCTGGCCGTCATCGCGGAGGGTATCGCCCACCACGACGCGCCGCGCCTGCGCCAGATGGAGGCGCAGATTCTGCTCAAGCAGGGCAAGCCGAAAGCCGCCCTGAAATCGCTGGAGAAGATGCAGCAACTGGCGCCCGACAACCCGGTTATCGC
>WFMN01000062.1 GCA_015489095.1 Mariprofundaceae bacterium
CACACTCTCTCCCCGATGGCGCACCGACAGCACCAGCGCGGAGAAGTCGTGTACCGCCCCCACCAGCAGGGTGCCGAACACCACCCAGCAGAGCGCCGGTACCCAGCCCCAGATCACCGCGATCGCCGGCCCCAACATCGGCGCCAGCCCGGCGATCGAGGCGAAATGGTGGCCGAACAGCACGAACTTGTTGGTCGGCATGTAATCGACATCGTCGCGCAGCTGATGGGCGGGGGTGGGTGTTGCGTCATCCAGCCCGAACACACGCCGACCAAGCACCCCTTTGGCGTAAAGGTGGAAAAAGAGCAGATAACAGCAGAGTACCAGCACGGTTACGACCATCGGTGACATAGATGACAACTCCTTCCGCTAATCCGATGCGGCGACGACCCCGGCCAGCCACGCCGTCACGGTGGCACGCAGCTCCTCCCCCCCGGCAAGCAGCAGCCGCTTAGCGCGTGAAGTATGGCCGCTGACCACCGACACCGCCCCCTTCGCCAGCCCCAGCTCCTTGGCGACGAACGCCGCGATCGCCTTGTTGGCCTTGCCGCTCTCCGCCACCTCGCGCACGGCGATCTTGACCGCATCGCCGTGCAGCCCACGCACCCCCACCTTGCGCGCCCCCGGCTGGGCATGTACCCGCAGGTAGAGGCCGTCGTTGCCCTCCACCAGCAATCCCTCCGGCAGGGTCAATGATCCCATCGCAACAAGTCCGGCCGTGGCAATTCGCGGTCGGAGACCGCTCCTACAGTCCGTAGGAGGGGAATCCTTTCCCCGAACCCTCCCATGGCCGGCCGCACTGCGAAGTCGTCATCAATGAGCACATCGCAAAAAGTCCATCCGTGGACTTTTTGCTTGACGGAAGGCGAAAATTGCGATTTTCACCTTCCTTACAAATCAACGACTTGCTGCGCAAGCCATTGATTTGCGCGGCCATCCATGGCCGCGATGATGACTTTTCGCAAAGTCGTCATCAATGGATCAGGCTAAACGCCATCCGATCAAGGGTCGGCACTAGAAAACCATCGAGAAAGTAGATCGCCACCAGCACCACCATCGGCGAGAAGTCGATGCCACCGAAGTAGGGCAGGCGGCTGCGCACCGGATAGATCAGCGGCTCGGAGAGCTGGGTGATCACCCGCACGATCGGGTTGTAGGGGTCGGGCGACACCCACGACAACACCGCCCGTGCGATAATCACGATGGTGGCGGCGGAGAAGAGCATGTGCAGCACCCCCGCCAGCGCCTGCAACAGGTAGCCGAGGATATACACCGCCTACCCCCGCTCCAATTCCTTGGAGCGCTTGTGGGCGGCATGGAGGGCGTGACGCACGATCTCCGGCATCCCCTTGTCGTACATCACATCCAGCGCCGCCTGCGTGGTGCCATTGGGGCTGGTCACCTGCTGCCGCAGCTCGGCGGCGCTCTGCGCCATCTCCACCAGCATCCGCCCTGCTCCGCGCGCGGTATGGGTGGCCAAGAGCGCCGCGGCCTCGGCCGACAGCCCCAGCGTCTCGCCACACGCCTGCATCAGCTCCGTCAACAGGAAGAAATAGGCCGGCCCGCTGCCGGAGATCGCCGTCACCGCGTGCAACTGCGACTCCTGCTCCACCCATAGCGTCGCGCCGACCGCCGCCAGCAGATACTCCGCCCGCCGGCGATGGTGCGCGTCCGCGGTGCTAAAGAGCGCCGCGACACCGCTTCCCACCTGCGCCGGGGTGTTGGGCATGGCGCGCACCAGCGCGCAATCGTCGCGCCCCAGTGCGGATGCGATGCGCTCACAACTAACCCCTGCTGCGATGGAGAGCAGGGTGGCGCCGCGATCCAGCCGCGAGGCCAGCGATGCCACCACGCCGTTGATCTGCTGCGGTTTGACCGCCAACACCACCAAGGCGCAGTCGGCGATTCCCTTTACCTGTCGGCTCTTGGCGCGCACACCGAAATCCTCCACCAGCGCCCGACCGCGCTCGCCGTCGGGCTCGACCACCAACACCCGCTCCATGGCGTGACCGCTCTTTTTCAGCCCCGAAATCAGGGCGCGCGCCATGTTACCGCCACCAATAAACGCAATCGGCATCTGCTGCTGGTTGTCTGGGATCATGGATCCTCCTTATGTAATCAAATAAGCACATCGCAAAAAGTCCGTCCGTGGCCGCGATGACGACTTTCGACAAAGCCGTCATCGAATATCGAGATCAGCGAACAGTGCCGATCCCACCCGCACCATTGTCGAGCCGGCCGCCAACGCCTGACGGTAGTCGTGGCTCATCCCCACACAGAGGTGGCGCATACTCGGGATCGCCACCTGCTCCTTCAAGCGGGCGAGCGACGCCAGCGGCGCCTCCACCGGCTCCCCCTTCGGCACCATCGCCATCAATCCAACCACTTGCAACTGCGGCAGACCATCCACCCGGCGGCAGAGATCCGCCGCCGCCTCCAGTGTCACCCCGTGCTGGTGGCGCAGGCCGGAGCAGTTGACCTGCACCATCACCGGCAGCGGCGGTTGATCGTCCGCCCGACGCGCGGCGACCGCCTCGGCACACGCCAGCGACTCCACGCTCAACCAACCGGCGGCGAACCGCGCGATATACTTCGCCTTGTTCCGTTGCAGCGGGCCGATCATCTGCCAGCGACAGTGCGGCCAGCGCTTGGCGCGGTCGCGCAACTGCTGCGGCCGCGATTCGCCGAAATCGCGCGCGCCGGCATCGATCAGCGCCGCCACCGCCGCGTCCGGCGCATACTTGGAGACGCAGATCAGGGTGGCGCCGGCCTGCTCCACCTCCTCCCGCAACCGCCGATAGCGCGCCACCAGCGCCTCCATCAGCGCCGCCTGATCATCAAAAAGCTGAGCACCCCGTAGAAGACGAAGGCCTGCGCCAATAGCAACCAGGTGGCAAACAGCGAGCTTTTGATAATCGCCAGCGCCGCCAGCCCCATCAACAGGGTAAAGGCGGCGATCATCACCACCGCCTGCGGCTGGCTGCACCCCATATCGAGCAGGCGGTGGTGCAGATGGTCGCGGCCGACAAACTCCACCCATTCGCGCAGCGAGCGCACATCACCACGGGAAACACGGGCGATGGTGGTGTAGATCATGTCGAAGATCATCACCGAAAAGATCAGCAGCGGCGCGGAGTAGGACTTGATCACCCCCTCGCTCGACCAATCCCCCATCAGCGCGATCGCCGCCATCATCCAGCCGAGGTAGGTGCTGCCGACATCGCCGAGAAAGGTGCGCGCCGGCTGGCGGTAGCGGGCGTTGTCGGGCAGAAAACCGATGGCGGCGCCCGCCACCGCGAAACAGAGCAGCAGCATGTACACCTGGCCGGTATGCCACGCCAGCGCCCCCATCAACAGCGACACCGTGGCCGCCAGCACGCCCGCCAAGCCATTGATTCCATCGAGAAAGTTGAAGGCGTTGGTGATCCCCACCATCCACAGCGCGGTGATCAGCGTCTCCAGCGGCCACCACCACGGCGAGTTCCCCAAGTCGGCATGGATGCCGCTCACCATCATCACCGCCAGCGCCAAAAGCTGCACCGCCAGCTTCAGCACCGCGCTGAGCGGCCGCAGGGGCTCTTCTCGCAATCGTCACTGCTGGCGTTGGGGGCGGCGGCGATCTGCTTCGGGCTGATGCCGCTGGTGATCCGCTTGGCGTGGGCGATCGGCGCGCTCGATTACCCCGATGCGCGCCGTGTGCATCGCCAGCCCACGCCGCGCATCGGCGGGGTGGCGGTCTTCATCGCGGTCAATGTGACCCTGCTGCTCAATTTCAACTACTCGCTGGCGCTCAAGGGGGCGACGATCTCGGCGACCATCGTCGCCTGCCTGTCGTTGTGGGATGATCTGCGGCCGCTCAGCGCGGTGCTGAAGCTGGCGGTGCAGCTTTTGGCGCTGGCGGTGATGATGGTGAGCGGCATCCATGCCGATCTCGGCAACTCGCCGTGGTGGTGGCCGCTGGAGACGCTGATCACCGCGCTGTGGATGGTGGGGATCACCAACGCC
>WFMN01000063.1 GCA_015489095.1 Mariprofundaceae bacterium
CTGGTCGGTACGGATCCGCTGATCGTGGATGTGCGTAAGAAAATCGCACGGGTGGCGCAGGGGCGCAAGCCGGTGCTGCTGTTGGGTGAGCATGGTGCCGGCAAAACCTTGGCGGCGCGCATGTTGCACCACGCCTCGGGCAGGGAGGCGAACGCGTGGAGCGAGGTCAATGCGGCAACGGTCCCCAATGGCAGGTTCGATGCGTTGATGTTCGGGGCGGAAAAAGGGGCGGTGCCCTCCGCGCCCAACGGGATGCGGGGGCAGTTGGAGATCGCCGAAGGGGGGGCGATTTACCTCGACGAGGTGGGGCATCTGTCGCACGAGGCGCAGGCAACGCTGTTGACCATCGTGCAGTCCCACACCTATTGCCGCGTGGGGAGCGGTCGCAAACTGCCGCTCGATGTTCGCATGGTGGTGGGGAGCAGCCTCCCCCTTTCGACCCTCAGGGAGTTGCTGCGCGAGGATCTGTTGCAGCTGCTCACCGCCACCACCATCACACTGCCGCCGCTGCACAAGCGGCCGGGCGATATCCCTCTGCTGGTGGAGCACCTAGCCAAGCGGGTAGCGGCCGATCTGGGCGCTAGGGGGATGGTGCGATTTGATGATTCGGCGATGGAGGTGCTGCGCCAATACCGCTGGCCGGGGAATCTGCGCGAGATGCGCAACTACATCGAACGGTGTCAGATCCTCCATTTCGGTGATGACGCCTCCCATCAGGTGTTGACTAAGAAAACCATGCCGTCGGTGGTGGTGGGGGCGCAGGAGGGCTTGGTGCAGGGGCTCGATGGCGAAACCACCTTTGCCGCCGCCAAGGCGCATTTCGAGAAGGCGTTTATCCGCAGGAACCTCGAGCAACACGATTGGAATGTGAGCCACACGGCGGCGGCGATCGGCGTGGAGCGCAGCCAGTTGCACCGCAAGATGCGGGCGCTGGGGATCGTGCGCGAGGAGGAGGCGTGAACATCGTCATCCTCGGCGCCGGCGAGGTGGGGTACAACATCGCCGATCGGCTGGCGGTGGAGGGGAACGATGTGTCGGTGGTCGATATCAGCGAGGATCGGTTGCAGCGGGTGGCCGATAACATGGATGTGAAGACCGTCCTCGGCAACGCGGCGCACCCTTCGGTGCTGCAACAGGCGGGGGCGGCCGATGCCGAGCTGTTGATTGCCGCCACCCAGAACGATGAGGTCAACATGCTGGCGTGTCAGGTGGCGCATTCGCTGTTTCATGTCACCACCAAGATGGCGCGGATCCGGGAGCGCGACTATGTGAATCAGGCGGACAAACTGTTCGGTCGGGATGAGCTGCCGATCGACTTGGTGATCTCGCCGGAGAAGGAGGCGGCCCTCGCGGTTGTGCGACGCTTTCGTGTCTCCAGCGCGGTGGATATGCAGGAGTTCGCCGGCGGGCATATCAGCCTAGTGGGGGTGCGGGTGCCGCCGAAAAGCGACCTCGTGGGAATGGCGGTCGGAGATTTGAACGAGGTGGTGCCCGCCAGCCTGCCGATCAATATCGTTGCCCACGAACATAACGGCGGCTGGAAGGTGCCCGGCGCGAACAGCGTGCTGCTTGCCGGCGATACCATCTATGCCGCGCTGGATCGCAAGGATATCGACCGTTTTATGGCGGTGGTGGGGTTGGATCAATGCAAACAGACCGGTAGGAATGTTATGCTGATCGGTGGCGGTCATGTGGGTTACGAGGTGGCGCTGGAGTTGCAGCGGCTGGGGGCACACATCAAGGTGATCGAGCACAATCCCGATCGCTGCCAATGGCTGGCGGAACATCTGAAAGAGGCGATGGTGATCCAGGGTGATGCGATGGATAAGTCGCTGCTGGAGGAGGAGGCCATCGCGCAGATGGACGATTTCATGGCGCTGACCAACGACGATGAGGTAAACATACTGAGCAGTCTGATTTCGCGGCAGTACAAGGTGCCCCATACGGTGACGCTGATCAACCGTGATGTGTACAGCGGCTTGGTGCGGGCGATCGGTCTGAGCAACATTGTGTCGCCGCGCTTTACGACGGCGGCATCGATCCTGCGCCATGTGCGTCGCGGACGGGTGTTCGGGCTCTCCACCCTGGGTGACGGGTCGCTCGAGGTGTTGGAGGCCGAGGCGATGCAGACCTCGCGCATCACCGATGCCCCGCTGGCGGCGATCAACTTTCCCGAGAGCACGATCATCGGCGCCATCGTGCGTGGCGATGCTGTCATCATCCCTGACGGTGCCACCCAGGTGCAGGCCGGAGATCATGTGGTGCTGATCACGCAGCAGCGCCATTTGTCGATGGTGGAGCGGCTGTTTGAGGTGAATCTTGAGTTCTTTTGATCCGGTGACATGCATCCGTTAGGGGTTGTCTGGACATTGGGGGTGCTGACCGCCTGTTTCGGTCTGGTGATGATGCTGCCAGCCCTGATCGCGGCCTATTACCACTCCGGCCACGCGTTCCACTTTATCCTCGCGGGGGCGCTGGTCTGTCTGCTGGGGCTGATGATGCAACGGGTCGGTGGCAGCGCCCCGAAGCATCTGTCGCATAAGGATGGTTTTCTGATCGTTGCGCTGGCTTGGGTAATATTGTCTCTGTCGGGGGCGATCCCTTTTTGGACTACCGGCACCTGCGCGACGCTGATCGATGGGCTGTTTGAATCCACTTCCGGATTAACAACAACCGGAGCAACCATACTGGTCGGTTTGGATCATATGCCGCACAGCATCCTCTTCTGGCGCTCGTTGCAGGAGTGGGCGGGAGGGATGGGTATCATCGTGCTGGCGGTGGCGGTGATGCCGCTGTTGGGGATCGGTGGGATGCAGCTATTCCGTGCCGAGGCACCGGGGCCGACCAAGGACAAGCTGACGGCGCGGGTGGCCGAAACCGCCAAGGTGTTGTGGTATATCTACATGGCGATGACGGCGGTGACGGCGTTCGGCCTGTGGCTGGCGGGGATGGGATGGTTTGACGCCATCAACCATGCGATGTGCACAGTAGCGATCGGGGGCTTTTCCACCCATGATGCCAGCATCGGCTATTTTCATTCCGCGGCCATTCGCGATCTGATTGTGCTGTTCATGTTTCTGGCCGGGATCAACTTCACCCTCCATTTCGCCGCCATGCGGCAGGGATTCTCTCCGCGCATCTACCTTGAGGATGACGAGTTCCGCGCCTACGGTAAATGGCTGCTGCTGTTGCTGCTGCTGGTGTCGCTGCTGGTGTTGGGCGATCCACATGTTGCTTGGGGCGAGGTGCTGTTCAATGTGGTGTCGATCGCCACCACGACCGGGTTTGCGGTGAGCGACTACAGCCTGTGGTCGCCGGGGGTGAGCATGCTGCTGCTGGCGGCGATGTTTACCGGGGGCTGTGCCGGTTCCACCGGCGGGGGGATGAAGATGGTGCGGGTGTTGCTGCTGTTCCGGCAGGGGCTGCGCGAGGTGCGCCGGCTGATCCATCCGCACGGGGTGATCCATGTCAAACTGGGCGCCTCCAGCCTCTCCGTTCCGATCATGCAGGGGTTGTGGGGCTTTTTTGTACTCTACATCTTCTGCTTTATCGTGGTGGCGATCGTGGTGGCGGCCTTCGGCGTCGATATGTTGACCGCGCTTGCGGCATCGGCGGCCTGCATCACCAACACCGGTCCCGGGTTCGGCGCAGTGGGGCCTGCGTCGAACTATCTGGCGTTGCCAGACGGCGCCAAGGCGGCGCTGATGTTTGCGATGATCCTAGGAAGGCTGGAGATCTTCACCTTTTTCGCCCTGCTGGTGCCGGACTTTTGGCGCAAGTGAGCCCAGATTCCGACCGCTTCGCCGGCCACACCCCGATGATGCGCCAATATCTGGCCATCAAGGCGGAGCATGCCGACTGCCTGCTCTTCTACCGCATGGGCGATTTCTACGAGATGTTTTTTGACGATGCGGTCACTGCCGCCCGCATCCTCGATATCGCGCTCACCAAGCGCGGCAAGGCCAACGGCGAGGATATCCCGATGGCGGGGGTGCCGTGGCATCAGGCGGAGAGCTATCTGGCGCGGCTGGTGGCGGCGGGGCAGCGGGTGGCGATCTGCGACCAGATGGAGCCGCCGGGCGAGAGCAAGGGGCCGGTTCGGCGTGAGGTGGTGCGCATCATCACCCCCGGCACCATCACCGAATCGGGGTTGCTGGAGCAGGGGAGCAGCGCCTCGCTGGCGGCGTTGGCGCGCAACCAGCAGCAGTGGGGGATCGCCGCGGTGGATCTCTCCACCGGCGGCTGGCGGCTGCTTGCCGGCGTGGGGGAGACGGCGCTGGATGAGGCGCTGGCGGTGATCCAGCCGGCGGAGCTGTTGCTGCGCAGTAAGGACGCGGTGGCGTCGGTCGATTGCGAGTGCGCCCACCCCGGCGACTGGAGCTTTCAGCCGCAGGTGGCAAGAGAGCGGCTGCAGGAGCTGTTCGGGGTGAGCGCGCTCGATGCGCTCAATCTGGAGGATCAGCCGCAGGTGGCGGCGGCGGTGGGCGCGGTGCTGGTCTATCTGCAGCAGACCCAGTTGCGGAAGCTGTCGCACCTGCAACTGCCGGTGTTTCACGCCAACGCCTCGCAGTGGATGCAGATCGACGCCAGCAGCCGGCGCAATCTGGAGCTGCACTGCACCCTCAGCGGCAGCAAGCAGGGGAGTGTGATCGCGGTGCTCGATCACACCGTCACCCCGATGGGGGCGCGGCTGCTGCGCAGTTGGCTCGATCAGCCGCTGACCGATCTCGCCATGATCCGCGAGCGTCACGACGCGGTGCAAAGTCTGGTGGATGATTACGAACTGGCGGAGACCCTGCGGGAGCGGTTGCGCGCGATTCGCGATATGGAGCGGATGCTGGCGCGCATCGCGCTCGGCCGCGCCTACCCCCGCGACTATCGCGGCATGGCCGACAGCCTGCTGGCGCTGCCGGGGTTGGCGGAGCTGCTGGCCGATCGCAGCGGGCTGTTCGCCGGCATGCGTGCCGACTTAAGCGGGCTGGAGGGGCTGGCCGCCCATCTGCAGTCGGCGCTGGCCGAGACCCCACCGGCGCTGTTTCGCGACGGCGGCATGATCCGCAGCGGCTTCGATGGCGAGCTGGATCGCCTGCGTGATTTGGCGGCCAGCGCCAGTGACTGGTTGGCGCGCTACGAGGCTGAGCAGCGCGAGCGCACCGGCATCGCCAACCTAAGGGTGAAATACAACAAGGTGTTCGGCTACTTCATCGAGGTCTCCAAGGCGCAGGCCGACGCGGTGCCGGTCGATTTCGTGCGCAAGCAGACGCTGGTCAACTGCGAGCGCTACACCACCGATGCGCTGCACAGCTTTGAGGGGGAGATCCTCGGCGCCAAGGATGCCGCCATGCAGCGTGAGCAGGAGTTGATTGCGGCGCTGCAGCAGCGGGTGTGTCATGATGGCAGCGCGATTCAGGCGGCGGCTGCCACGGTGGCGTCGCTCGATGTGCTGGCCTGCTTTGCCCATCTCGCCCGCAATCGGCGTTACTGCCGTCCGGTGATGCACGAGGGGAGCGGCTTGCGCATCGTGGCCGGTCGCCATCCGGTGGTGGAGCAGATGTTGGACGACGATACGCCGTTTGTCGCCAACGACTGCGCCATGGATATGGAGCAGCGCCGCTTTATGCTGCTCACCGGCCCCAACATGGGGGGCAAATCGACCTACATGCGGCAGGTGGCGTGGGCGGTGTGGCTGGCGCACGCCGGCTGTTTTGTGCCGGCCGATGCGGCGGAGATTCCGCTGACGCGCCGGCTCTTTACCCGCATCGGCGCCGGTGACGACCTCGCCAGCGGGCGCTCCACCTTCATGGTGGAGATGGTGGAGACGGCACGGATTCTCAATCAGTTGGAGCCGCGCAGCCTAGTGGTGGTCGATGAAATCGGCCGCGGCACCAGCACCTGGGACGGGCTGGCGATCGCGTGGGCGGTGGCGGAATCGCTGGCCACCAGCCGCGAGGTGCTGACGCTGTTTGCCACCCATTATCATGAGCTTACCGAGCTGCCCAACGAGCATCGCGCCGCCTTCAACGCCTCAGTCAAGGTGCGCGAGTGGAAGGGCGAGGTGATCTTTATGCATGCGGTCGAAGAGCGGGCGGGCGACCGCTCCTACGGCATTGCGGTGGCGCAGTTGGCCGGGCTGCCGCCGCATATCATCAAGCAGGCCGAGGCGCGGCTGTTTGCACTGGAGCATGAGGCGGAGCTGCGCAGCGAGCGCGAGCAGTCGCAACCGGGGCTGTTTGTGGCCGCCGAGCGGCGCAAGCAGGAGCAGGAGATGATGCAACTGCGCCGCATCAAAGAGAAGATCGTCGCCAGCAACCCCGATCAGATGCGTCCGATCGAGGCGCTCACCCTGCTGGATCAACTCAAGCGCGAGCTGGAATAGCGCGGTGACGGTTTACTTTTCGTGTGGAACGCACATGGTTCTCCACGATGCGGCTTAGTCAAGATCAGGCGGAAGCGATTCGCACGGTGATTCAAGCGACATTGGGCGCGGATAGTGAGGTATGGTTGTTCGGTTCGCGTGCGGACGATGCAAAGCGTGGCGGCGATGTCGATTTGTATGTTGAAACCCAGAGTCCCTGCACGCTTAGGCAACGATTGCGACTGATGACAAAAATTCAGTTGCTGGTTGGCCTGAGAAAGGTGGATTTGATCGTCAAGTCCGGTTCCGATCCGGAAAGGACGATTTTTGCAACCGCGAAGTCGGAAGGCGTCCGTTTGTGATTGTTGAAACATTTCAAACATGATGACTTCGCAAGAAGTCGTCATCGCGGCCACGGACGGCCGCGCAAATCAATGGCTTGCGCAGCAAGTCGTTGATTTGTAAGGAAGGTGAAAATCGCATTTTTCACCTTCCGTCAAGCAAAAAGCCCACGGACGGACTTTTTGCGATGTGCTCAAACATTGGCGTTGCACATCCACCGTGCCGGCCAAGCCTATGATGAGATGCTTGGATTTGCGGACTCCATGGATGTGGGCACCTTGGATGATTTTGACAGGGTAAAGGTGATCGACAGCTTCATTTTTCGGTTGATCAAGATTCAGGATTTGATGGGAAACAAGTTGTTTCCGGAGATTTTGAACACACTGGGTGAATATCAATCTTCGATGAGCATGTTGGATGTGTTGGATAGGCTGGAGCAATTAGGGCTAATCGATAGCGCGGAGCGGTGGATGGATTATCGCAATTTGCGAAATGTGCTGACCCATGAGTATCCAGATAATAAGGAGGCGCTTGTGGAGGGGATTCGAGAGGCATTGGAGGTGTTTTGTCAAATGCGGGGGATTTATGAGGAGATGCGTCATTACGCGAGCAATAGGCTCGGTTTGGGGCTTGATGGAGGTTCGCTCTGATGGAGACTAAGGTAAATCGCCACCAGGTGGTGGCCGTCGTCGGCCTAGGCTATGTCGGGCTGCCGCTGGCGCTGGCCTTTGGCCGCGTGATGCCGACGGTCGGTTTTGATGTGATGGCGCGGAAGGTCGATGCCTATCGCCAAGGGTATGATCCCACCGGCGAGATGGAGCCGGCGCTGTTTGCCCGCGCCACGCAGCTCGAATATACCACCGATCCCGGCCGCATCGGCACGGCCGATTTTGTCGTGGTGGCGGTGCCGACGCCGGTGAACGCGGCTCATCAGCCCGACCTTGCGCCGGTGATCACCGCCACCAAAACCGTGGGGAAACATCTGAAGCAAGGGGCGGTCGTCATCTTCGAGTCCACGGTCTATCCGGGGGTTACCGAGGAGGTCTGCGTGCCGATTCTGGAGCGCGAATCGGGTATGGCGTGCGGCGATGACGGCTTCAAGGTCGGCTACTCCCCGGAGCGGGTCAACCCCGGGGACAAGGTGCACAGGCTGGAGCGGATCGTCAAGGTGGTCTCCGGTCAGGATGCGGCCACCCTCGCGCGGGTTGCCGCGCTCTACGAGCAGATTATCGAGGCCGGCGTGCATCGCGCGCCGAGCATCAAGGTGGCGGAAGCGGCCAAGGTGATCGAAAACACCCAGCGTGATCTCAATATCGCACTCATGAATGAATTGGCGGTGATTTTCAATCGCATGGGGATCGATACGCTGGATGTGCTACAGGCTGCCGGCACCAAGTGGAATTTTCTCCCTTTTCGCCCAGGTCTTGTCGGCGGCCACTGCATCGGCGTCGATCCCTACTACCTCACCTACAAGGCGGAGATGCTGGGCTACCATCCCGAGGTGATCCTCGCCGGGCGCAAGATCAACGACGGCATGGGCAAGTTCATTGCCGAGCAGACCATCAAGCAGATGATCGCCGCGGGCGTGCAAATCAAGGGCGCAAAGGTGGGGGTGCTGGGGTTGACCTTCAAGGAGAACTGCGAGGATCTGCGCAACTCCAAGGTGATCGATGTGATCCGCGAGCTTGAGGATTACGGCGTAGAGGTGGTGGTTTGCGATCCCGTTGCCAACAGCGGGGAGGCGGAGCGCGTTTATGGCGTAACGCTACTCGCCCCGGATGCGCTGCGCGATCTCGATGCGGTTGTGGCCGCCGTTGCCCACGAGGCGTTGCTGAGTCTCTCTCCGGAGGCGGTGCTCGGCTGGACGCGCGGGCGTGGCGCGCCGTTCATCGATGTCAAATCCGCCTATGACCGCGCCGCGCTGGAGGCGGTCGGGCTGAAGGTGTGGCGGCTGTGAGCGCGGCTGGGTCACCCGTGCCGTTGAAGGTTCTCGTCACCGGTGCGGCTGGGTTTATCGGCTCGCACCTCTGCCATCGCCTGCTGGCGCGCGGCGATCAAGTGGTGGGGCTGGACAACCTCAACGACTATTACGATGTCAGCCTGAAAGAGGCGCGGTTGGCGCGGCTGACCGGTCACCCCGGTTTCCGCTTCGTCAAGATGGGGCTGGAGGATCGCGCAGGCATGGAGCGGCTGTTCGCCGACGAGCGGTTTGACAAGGTGGTCAATCTGGCGGCGCAGGCGGGGGTGCGTTACTCGCTGCGGAATCCGCACGCCTATATCGAGAGCAACATCATAGGCTTTACCAATGTTCTTGAGGGGTGCCGCCACAATGCGGTTCGCCATCTGGTCTATGCATCCTCCTCCTCGGTCTATGGCGCCAATGAAACCATGCCGTTTTCGGTGCATGACAATGTCGATCATCCGCTGTCGCTCTATGCCGCCAGCAAGAAGGCCAACGAGTTGATGGCGCACACCTACTCGCACCTCTACCGGCTGCCGACCACGGGGTTGCGCTTTTTCACCGTCTATGGGCCGTGGGGCAGGCCCGATATGGCGCTCTTTCTGTTTACCAAGGCGATGTTGGAGGGGCGACCGATCGATGTCTTCAACCACGGCAAGATGCGCCGCGACTTTACCTACATCGATGACATCGTGGAGGGGGTGGTGCGGGTGCTCGACCACATCGCCACGCCGAACGCCGATTGGCGCGGTACCAACCCCGATCCCGCCAGCAGCAAGGCGCCGTGGCGGGTGTACAACATCGGCAACTCCAGCCCGGTGGAGCTGATGGACTATATCCGTGCCATCGAAGAGGCGTTGGGGATGGAGGCGAAGAAGAACTTCCTACCGATGCAGGCGGGCGATGTGCCGGCGACGAGCGCCGATGTGCAGGCGCTGATGGACGATGTCGGCTTCAAGCCCGATACGCCGGTAAAGGAGGGGGTTGCCCGCTTCGTGCGGTGGTATCAAGATTATTACGGGGTGTAAACGGTCAGGCGCGGCTCAGTGGTTGATTGCGCCAAAAATCATCATCGCGGCCACGGACGGCCGCGCAAAAGGTCCATGGACGGACTTTTTGCGATGTGTTCAACGGCCACCTCGTCGGAAACGGTGGGTGAACGCCGCGTCGTAGAGCTTGGAGCGTGAAAGCCGCTCCCACTCTCGGGCGCCTAGGGCGGGGCTGACGATAATCATCGCCTGCGAGGCGATCTTCTCCGCACGGCAGATGTCGCGAATGGTGGCGATGGTGCCGCGCACCACCTTCTCTTCGTTCGGCCACGACGCCTTTTGCACCACCAGCACCGGATCGTTTGGCTGCCAACCCGCTTCCAGCAGCGACGCGCACACCTTGGAGAGCAGGGTGATGGAGAGGAAGAGGCAGAGGGTGCTTTTGTGGGCCGCAAGCTCCGGTAGCGACTCCCCGGCCGGCATCGGTGTCCGCCCCGCGACGCGGGTGAGGATCACCGTTTGCGTCACCTCCGGCAGCGTCAGACTTTCGCAGGCAGCCGCCGCCGCGGCGAAGGCGGACGAGACGCCGGGCACCACCTCCGAGGCGATACCCGCGGCGTCCAGCGGTTGCACCATTTCAATGAGGGCGCCGTAGAGCGAGGGGTCGCCAGTTTGCAGGCGGATGACGGTGTCGTGGCGTTTGGCTCTGGAGATCAGCCACGCTGTGATCTCCGCCAAGGTCATCCCCTTGGAGTCGGCAACCTCGCAGGAGGGCGGCGCCCAGTTGGTGCACGCCTCCGACACCAGCGACCCCGCGTAGAGGATGGCGCCCGCGCGCTGCAACAGCCGCTGCCCCTTGACAGTGATCAGCTCAGGGTCGCCGGGACCCGCCCCGACGAACCATACCTTACGCACTTAAGTCAGTGGCACTGCACCACCGTGGTGGAGTGGCGCAGCGGGTGCATCCCGTTGTGGACATCGGGGATGGCGGCGAAAAAGATGGTGAACAGCACCAGCGGCACCCACGCCAGCCACAAGATGCGCTCCGCCCAGATGCGCAGCGGTGTGGCGCGCACATCCGCGCCTTGGATCGATGATGTTGCGGTTGTTGTCATCGCGAATCTCCTTGAAACTGAGCAGATCGCAACAAGTCCGTCCGTGGACTTGTTGCGATGCGTTCAAAACTCAATGCCCTGTTGGGCTTTGATTCCCTGTTCTTTGTAGGCATGTTTCACCATGCGCATTTCGGTTACGGTATCGGCCGCCGCGATCACTTCGGGCGCGGCGTTGCGCCCGGTCAGGATCAGATGCATCCACGGCGGTTTCTCCTCGCGGATCAGGGTGGCGATCTCCTCCCCGGAGAGCCAACCATAGCCGGTGCAGTAGTTGATTTCATCCCAGACGATCAGATCGTAGTCGTGGCTGCGCAGTTTGGCTTGGCATAACGCCCAGATCTCCCGGCTGGTGGCGATATCCTGCTCCGGATTGTTGGTGTCCCAAGTGAAGCCGTCGCCCAACGCGTGCCACTCGATGTTGGCAAACTGCCGCGCCGCTTTCTGCTCGCCGGTTTTCCACTTTCCCTTGATGAACTGGATGACGCACACCCGCATTCCCCAAGCCGCGGCGCGAAAAACCATGCCGAAGGCGGAGGAGGATTTGCCCTTGCCATCGCCGGTCAGCACCAGTGTCACCCCTTGGCGGTGTTCCCGCCGTTTGATCGCCATGGCTACGCTACCCGGATGATGCCGAAAACCATGACGCCACCGCTTCGGGCTCGCTGGGGAAATACCAATGAACATAGGAGGCGCGCAGGTTGCGGTGGCGGATGCCGCCATCCCCCCGTGCAAGCTCAAAGGCGGCGCGCGGCGGCGCGGGTGGATCGTGGCGCAGCGAGTGGTGAAACTCATGTCCGCGCGCGCCGCTCTGCGCTTCGCGGTAACCGAGCCCCGCCAGCTTGTCCTGCATCACAAAATCACAGGGCAAGACTCCGGCCATGGGGAATCGCCCCTCCTTGGTGGTGATCGATGTTCCCAACACCATCATGCCGCCGCACTCTGCCAGCGCCGGCTTGCCATCGGCAATCATCCGCCGTACTGACGCCCAGCTCGGCGATTGCGACAGTGCGTTACCATGCAGCTCAGGATAGCCGCCCGGCAGCCACAGGGTGTCGGCGCCATCCGGCACCGGCTCGCCGGCCAGCGGCGAGAAGAAGAGGAGGTTCGCGCCCGCCGCGCGCAGCCACGCCACATTGGCGGCGTAGATGAAGCAGAAGGCAGCATCCTTGGCCACGGCTACGGTCACGCCATCGAGCAGCCCACCGCCATCTATGGGGGCTCCGATTGCGGCCTGCGTCTGCGTGGTGGTGGCGGTGATCTCCTGTTCCACCCGAAAGCAGCGTGAAAAGTCGGGCAAGCCCTCCGCGCTTGGCATCACCAGCCCCAGATGACGCTCGGCAAGCCGCGGCGCCTCTTTCATCATCCACGCCACCAGTGGCGGAAGCTGGTGGGTC
>WFMN01000064.1 GCA_015489095.1 Mariprofundaceae bacterium
ATCCCGTATGGTTCGGCCATGAACAACGCCCATGCCATGATCCTTGCCGGAGGCTCCGGCACCCGCCTGTGGCCGCTGTCGCGGCAGCAGCTTCCCAAACAGTTTCTCCAACTCGATGGCGACGACACCATGCTCGCCGCCACCCTAAGCCGGCTCGAACCGCTCATCCCCCGCGCCAACGCCTGGGTCATCACCAGCGAGACCTTCGCCCGCGGCGAGGCGTGCGCGGAGCTGGAGAAGCTGCGCACCATCCTCGAGCCCGTCGGGCGCAATACCGCGCCGGCGATCGCCGTCGCCGCCGCGCTGTTGCAGGACGAATTGGGCGGCGATCCGGTGCAGGTGGTGCTGCCGGCGGACCACCTGATCCGCGACATCCCCGCCTTTCATCAGGCGCTGTCGCAAGCGATCGCCACGGCACAAAAGGAGGATGTGCTGGTCACCTTCGGCATCACCCCGTCCCGCCCCGACACCGGCTTCGGCTATATCGAGGCCAAGGGCGCAGGCGCGGTGCGCGATGTGGTTCGCTTCACCGAAAAGCCCGACCTCGCCACCGCCACCGCGTTGCTTGCCAAGGGGGGATTCTTCTGGAACTCCGGCATGTTTGTCTGGCGCTCCTCCACCATTCTGGCGCAAATCGAGCAGCACTTGCCGGAGGTGGCGGCGCTGGTCGCCGAGATGCGTGCGGCGTGGAAAACCACACCGTGGCAGGAGGTCATTCACGCGCAGTTCCCCCGCATGCCGTCGATCTCCATCGACTACGGCGTGCTGGAGCAAAGCGACCGCGTCAAGCTGGTGCCGTGCGACCCCGAGTGGTCCGATATCGGCAGTTGGGACGCGGTGCTCGATCTCTCCGCCAAGGATGAACATGGCAACGCCATCGTGGGCGATGTCATCGCGCTTGATTGCAAGGATTCACTGTTTCGCAGCAACTCCCGGCTGGTGGCCGCCATCGGGCTGGAAGATGTGATCATGGTAGAGACGCCCGACGCCATCCTGCTCACCAAGCGGGGGCAGAGCCAACGGGTGCGTGAAGTGGTGGACGAACTCAAGGCGCGCGGCGGCAGCGAGCATATCGAGCATCTTACCGTGCGCCGCCCGTGGGGGAGCTACACCGTGCTTGATGACCGCGCCAGCGGCTACAAGCTCAAGCGCATCGAGGTCGATCCCGGCGGCTGCCTAAGCCTACAGAGCCATCAGCACCGCTCGGAACACTGGGTCGTCGTTTCCGGAACCGCCACCGTCACCCGTGGCGATGAGGTCTTCACCGTGGCCAAAAACGCCAGCACCTACATCCCAATCGGCGAGGTGCACCGGCTGGAGAACCGCGGCAAAATCCCGCTGAAAATCGTCGAGGTGCAGGTCGGAGAGTACCTAGGCGAGGACGACATCGAACGGCTGGACGACCGCTACGGCCGATAGCCCCGCCGCTACCAAGTAGTAGGTGGTGTCCACTCCCCCTCTTTAAGATCCAGCATCTTGAGCGCCTCTTCCTGGGTGGTGTGACGGATGTCGTGGCCGAGGTGGATGTAGATCACCATTTCGCAGATGTTGGTGGCGTGGTCGGAGATCCGCTCCAGCGCCTGCGCGACATTCATCAGCGCCAGCGCCGGCGTGATCAAGGCGCTATCCTCCATGATCACCGTCAACATATTGCGCTCGTAGTTGCGGCACAGGGTATCGACATGCTGATCCAGATCGATCACCGTCAGCGCACGGTGATAATCGTGGCTGGAGTAGGCGTCGAGCGCCTTGGTCACCTGACGACGCACATGATCCGCCATCACCTCCAGATAGTTCTCGAACTTCCGCGTCCGCCTCTCCATCGACAGCATCTGCTTGCAGATATCGACCGCCAGATCACCGATACGCTCCAAGTCGGTAACGATCTTGATCGCCCCCATGATGGCGCGCAGATCGCTCCCCACCGGCTGGCGGCGGATGATGGTGGTACGCGAAAACTGGTCGGTTTCGACCTCCATCTTATTGATCTCCGCGTCACGCTCGATGGTCAAGCGCGCCAGCTCCTCGTCACAGGAGATCAACGCCTTGATCGCGTCGCGGATCGCCCGCTCCACCCAACCGCCCATGATCAGAATCCGGTCGCGCAGGTCGGCCAGATCGATGTCGAACTGCCGCTGAGTGCGGCGCAGACCAGCCAGCCCGGTCATCATGTTTTCACCGCAGAGGCGCGGAGGCGCGGAGGAAAGTGCAATGATGCGCCTTGTTGTGCAGGTCGGCTCTGGTGCGATCGTGGTGTTGATGGCGCCGGCATGGTTGCCCGACATCCCTCCGCGCCTCTGCGCCTCCGCGGTAAACCGTCATTCCGGGCTTGACCCGGAATCCACACAGACACGCGGTATTGATGGATGCCGGCCTGCGCCGGCATGACATTCTTCTTTGTGCCTTCGTGTCGTTGTGGTTCATGATTATTTCACCGCGAAGGCGCGGAGGAAAGTGCAATGATGCGCACTGTTGTGCAGGTCGGTATCTGGTGCGATCGTGGTGTTGATGGCGTCGGCATAATGTTTTTCTTTGTGCCTTCGTGTCTTTGTGGTTCGTTATTTTCACCGCGGAGACGCGGAGACGCCGTCTGATTCTTCATCCCGATCGCCAATCTCATCACCTACGCCTCCTGTAGCAGCGCGCCAAAGGCGGCGCGAACATCTTTCATGGCGGCACGCAGCGCCTTTGGCGAGGTGATGGTGCCGTGGCGACGCAGGGTTTCCCACTCCGCCGCCGCTTCCGAGGCCGGAAGTGTGCGCATCGAGCGCCCCAATTCCACCTGCAACAGCAGATCGATGGTGCGAAACGCCAGATGGTGGCGGGCGAGATCCGCGCCATAACGGTGCCAGAGCGGCGGTGCTGCGGGGGGAAGATGGGTGAAAATCTCGGCGGTCATCCGCTCGCGCACACCGAACAGCAACTTGGCGTACTGCGCCAGAAACTCGATATCCACCACCCCGCCGGGATCCTGCTTCAGGTTGATGACCTCCCGGTTTTTGCTGGCGAGGTGATCGACCATCTTCTGCCGCATCGCCACCACATCGGCCGCCAGCGCGGCGGGATCCCTTGGCAGGCGTAGAACCGCCTCGACGACGGCCGCCACACGATCCACCGCTGCGCGGTTGCGCCCCAGCGCCCGTGCCCGGCAGAGCGCCTGATGCTCCCAACTATCGGCGTGATGGCGCTGGTAATCGTCAAACCCGGCCACCGTCGTCACCAGCGTGCCGCTCTGCCCGGAGGGGCGCAGGCGGGCGTCAACGGCGAACCCCGCGCCGAACGGCGGCGCCGCCGTCAGGATCTGGATCACCCGCCGCCCCAGCCGCTGCGCCTGCTCGAACATGGTACGCCCGCCACACGCCGCCGTCGGATCATCGCTCGCCAGCACAAAGACCATATCGAGATCCGAGCTCAGCCCCATCTCCTCGCTGCCGTGCTTGCCCATCGCCAGCGCCACCATCGGAAAATCGTCACCAAGCCCCAGCTTGGCACAACCGATACGCAGCGCCGCCAGGGTGGCGCCATCGGCGATGCGCGCCAGCCAGCGGCCGATGGTCACCGCGTCCGCCTCGTGGGCATCCACCGCCAACGCCGCCAGCAGCCGCCCGCGATCCACCTGTCGCCCCAGCGCGCGCAGCGCCTGCTCCGTGTCGGCGGGGTCGATCGCCGCCAGCCGCGCGCAGATGCGGTCGATATCATGGCCGTGCTGCTCCTGCTCCAGCGGCCACTCCAGCCACGCCGGGTTGCGGGCAATCTGCCGCGCGATATAGCTGCTGGCCGCCAGCACGCCGATCAACCACTGTAGCGCCCCCTCGTGGGTGGCGAGCAGGTCGATCCAGGTGGCGCGCCCCGAAATGTTGATGATGAGATCGGCAAACGCCTCCAGCGCCGTCACCCCGTTGGCGTCATCCAGCCACGCCGGCATCGCCCGCGCCAGAATGCGCGCCAGATGGCCGTGGCAGCGCTCCGGCAGGATCCCACGCAGCAGGTGGTTGCGGATGGTGGCCAGCGCCGCAGTGATGCGCCGCCGCTGCTCCGCATCCAAGCTGTCGGGCAGCGACAGATGCGGCTGATCAAGCCAGCCGACCGCGCCATCCTGCTCGGTAGCGATCGGCATCAGATGGCGGACAAAGGCGCGATGCACCCGCTGCGCGTGGTCGCGCATCGCGTCGCGCACCGCGTCGATGCCGGTGGCGGCGGGCAGCCAATCCGCGTAATCGGCGGGCAGAATCTGGGTCTGCTCGCCACGGCGCGCCTGTAGCGCATGTTCGATGCGGCGCCAAAAGCGGTAGCTCTCCCGCAGCATCCGCGCGTCGTCGGCGCCGATCAGCTCCGCCTCTGCCATCGCCGCCAACGCCTCCATGCTTCCCGTGCGACGAATCTCGCGGTGGCGGCCGCCATAGAGCAGCAGCCGCGACTGGATCATAAACTCGATCTCGCGGATACCGCCCCGGCCGCGCTTCACATCAAACCCGGCGCCGATCTCCTGCACGCTGCTCTGCGCATCGATCCGCCGCTTCATCTCCGCCAGCGCGTGAACGGTGGTATAATCGAGATGACGCATGTAGATGAAGGGGTCGAGCCCGGCGATCAGCGCCTCGCCCAGCGGCTTTGATCCCGCCACCGGGCGCGCCTTGCTCAACATCGCCCGCTCCCAGGTCTGGCCGTAGTTGAGGTAGTGATCGAGGGTGGCGTCGAGCGACAGGGTGATCGGCGCCGCGGCTCCCCCCGGCCGCAGACGCATATCGACCGGCCACACCCCGCCATCCTCGGTCTGCTCGTCGATCAGGCGAATCACCATGCGGGTGAGGTGGGCAACATAGGCCTCGGCCGCCACCGACCTGCGGCCGCCGCGCGTCTCCCCTTCGCCGCGCCAAACCGCCAGCAGATCGACATCGGAGCCGAGGTTCAGCTCGCGCCCGCCCAGCTTGCCTAGGCCAATCAGACAGTATTCCCCCTCCGCAAGCGTGCCGAAACGGGGCGCAAGCAACCTGGTCGCCATCGCATAGGCACCCTGCAGCAGCCCGTCGGCAAGGTGGGAGATGGCGCGCCAGGAGGCCTCCACATCGCCGTGCAGCACCTGCTCCCACCAGACGATGTGGGCCATGCCGTAGGCAAAGCAGAGCCGGAGATGGCGCTGCGCCTCTGCTACATCGCCCACCTGATCCGGCGGCAGCCACGCAGCACTGCCATCGGGCAGACGGGCGCGGGCAACATCCGCCCCCATCTCCGACGGCGTCAATCCCGCGCGCCTAAGCAGGGTGGCCAGATAGGGGCTGATTTGCGCATTCTCCATCGTCCGACAACGCTACCGCGCCGGTGCCGCGCTTGCGAGTGACAGCAGACGCCGCCTGCGGCTAGCATTGGCACCATGGCAAGCGACAAACGGGAGATCCTCACCAACGGCCTGTGGCACAACAACGCCGTGTTTGCGCAGCTCTTGGGCATGTGCCCGCTGCTGGGGGTGACCACCACCGCCGCCAACG
>WFMN01000065.1 GCA_015489095.1 Mariprofundaceae bacterium
GCAAAAACGCTGCATGGCGATGATGGCTTGCGCTCGGGCAACCGGAGAAAAAACACCTGCGGTACGCCGCAGATGGCACGAGGCGAAGTGTACCCGGCGGCAGGATGTGTGTCATAGGTTTCCGGCCAGAAGACAACAGGCTGCCCACGGGCGGCCTCTTTTGTGTCTGGGGGTCGGGGATGCCTGCGGACTTGTGGGATGAAGCGCCGCGAAATCATGCACGAACGCACCTACCACGCACCTACAGAGGGTAAACCCAAGGGGTGCATAATCGCAACCCCTTGATTTATATGGAGCCGGTGAACGGATTCGAACCCCTGACCTGCTGATTACAAATCAGCTGCTCTACCAACTGAGCTACACCGGCGGGAACGACGCCTGAGCTTCAAGCCAGAGGCGCACAATGTTGGCTGGTACCGGGAGCCGGAGTCGAACCGGCACGGCCGCGAGGCCACCAGATTTTGAGTCTGGCGTGTCTACCAATTTCACCATCCCGGCAGACCAAGAAGGGGCGGAAGGCTTGTAATCGCATCACCCGCTGTCAAGCAGCCAAGGGCGCAGACGATCGACCGATTCCGCCAGCATCTCCACCTCATGCAGCAGGTGCGCCCGTGTTTGCGGCAACGACGACAAGAACTGCCGTTTGCCGTCTCGCAGGGCAAGCCGGACAAAAATGCCGCAGACCTTGATATGGCGCTGCAACGACACCGTGAGCAGCGCTTGCTGCCACGCCTCCCAGCTCGCATAACAGCGGCGATGACCAGCGGGCAGCATCCGGTAAAACGCTTGGCTCCACTCTATAGCCTTTTCCTCGCCATAGTCCTGATAACAATCATAAATCAGGGATGCGATATCGTAACAGATTGACCCTACGCAGGCGTCCTGAAAGTCGATCACCCCCAGCGGAAGAGCGCCCGCCGGCACCATCAGGTTCCGCGAGTGAAAGTCGAGATGCACCGCCACCCGCGGTTGCGCGGTGATCGCCTCCAGCAACGGCTCCATATCGGCTAGGAAGCGCGCACGCTCTTGACCGCGCAACGGCTTCCCGCGCTCGTAGGGCAGATACCAATCGGCGTACAACGCACACTCCCGCGCGATACGGGCGCGGTCAAAAGGGGGCAACGCCGCAGCAGCACCATCCAACGCCTGCAAACGGAGCAGTTGCGCCATCGCGTCGGCCATCAGATCATCCACATCCGCCCCCTGAACCAGCGCCGCTGCCCAGGTGGTATCGCCAAAATCTTCCAGCAGCAGCAACCCTGCGCGGCTGTCACATGCCAGCAGCTCCGGCACCCGCACCCCTCCCGCCGCCAGCCATTTCCGAACGCGGATAAACGGTTCCACCACACAGCGCGAAGGTGGAGCATCCATCACAATCCAGTGCCCCCCCCCTCGCGTCACACGAAAATAGCGCCGGAAGGAGGCGTCACCCGCCAATGGTGTGAGTTGAATATCGCCGCCCAGCTCATGTTGCAACCAGCGTTCCGCCAGTTGCAAGCGGCTGTCAGCCACGGCGCCTGCGCGCTGGGCGGCCCTTGGATCCTCTTCTTCCCCCTTTGGGCTTACCATCGCGGGTCGGCGCGCGATCGTCCCGTTTCTGCCCCTCCGCCGTGGCGGATGGATCGACCGCCTCACCGACCTCGAGCCATGCGGGATCCAGCGACTGGCGCGGAATGGGGTGACCGGTGAGGGCCTCGATATCGGGCAGGCCGAAACAGAAGCGTTCGCAGGAGAAAGAGATCGCCTTGCCCTTACTACCCGCCCGCGCCGTACGCCCGATGCGATGGACATAGTTCTCGGCATCCTCCGGCAGGTCGTAGTTAAACACATGCGTGACATCATCGACATGGATTCCACGGGAGGCGACATCGGTGGCCACCAGCAGGTGGAGCTTGCCGCTGGTAAAATCCTCCAGAATGCGCATCCGCTTCTTTTGCCGCACATCACCGGAGAGGATCCCCACCTTGAACCCGTATCGTGCCAAGGTGCGCGCCACCCTCTCGCCCGTCCGCTTCTCGTTGATGAAGACCATCCCCCGCGTGACCTTCTCTTGGCGAAGCAGATGGATCAGCAGCGGCAACTTCTCATCCATCGCCGTGTGGAACAGCAACTCCTGCACCCCCGAAGCGGTGATCGACCCCTCTTCGGCGCGGATCTTTTCGGGATTGTTCATGTGTTCGTAGGCCAGCTCCATCACCCGGTGGGAGAGGGTGGCCGAAAAGAGCAACGCCTGACGCGCATCGTATTTGGGCAACCGGCGCATCACATAGCGCAGATCGCGGATGAACCCCAAATCGAACATGCGGTCGGCCTCGTCGATCACCGCCACCTCGCAGCGGCTCAACGAAAAACAGTGTTTTTTGTGGTAGTCGATCAACCGCCCCGGCGTGCCGATCAGGATATCCACCCCTTGGTCGAAGGCCTGCTGTTGCCGTTCATAATCGACGCCACCATAGACCGTGTGACAACGCAGATCGGTATATTTGAGCAGAGCCGCGGCATCTTTACCGATCTGAATCACCAATTCGCGCGTGGGTGCGATCACCACCGCCCGCACATGGTGCTGCTTGCGCCCCTTCATCGGCCGATGGCGCAAAAGATGGTGGATGATGGTAATCAGGAAGGTGGCCGTCTTACCGGTTCCGGTGCGCCCTTGGGCGGCGATATCCTCGCCGGCCAGGGTCTTCGGCAGCGCCAACTGCTGGATTGCCGTCATGGTGGTGAAACCGAGATCGTCAATGGCCTGCTGCAGGCTATCGGGGAGATCGAGTTGGGAAAATGATGAAGTGCTCATTGCCGCGAGGCTAGGGATGCACGCGTCGATTGCCAGCGAACCGCGGTGCCATCAGTCGGTATCGATCAACTCCGGATCAAGATTGGCCTTGGCATACTTCAGATAGACCTTGTGTTTCACGAACTCATCGAAGATATCACCGTCGATATGGTGCTCTTCCTTCATGAAGCCCATGATCTGCAGCACCCGCGACATCGGAAGGCCATCCTTGTAAGGGCGGTCGCAGGCGGTCAACGCCTCGAAGATATCGGCAATCCCTAGGATGCGAGCCTCGATCGACATCTGTTCGCGGGTCAACCCAAGCGGATAGCCTGTGCCGTCCATCTTTTCATGGTGGCCGCCGGCGATCTCGGGCACCCGTTGCAGATGCTCGGGAAACGGCAGCCGGCGCAGCATCTTGATCGTTTGCGAAATATGGTCGTTGATGATCTGCCGCTCCTCCGGCAGCAGCGTCCCCTTGGGAATCTGCAGGTTGCGCACCTCGTCGTCGCTCAACACCGGCACCATCGCACCATCGCTGTTCCGCCACTGGAAATCGGCCGCGATCTGTGCCACCCGCTGCTGCAACTCCGGCGCCATGAACTCCTCACCCTTGTTGCACTGGCGAACAAACGCCTGCGCCTCATCAATCGCCGCCAACTCCGCCTCGGGCACGCCGTCATCCTCCACCCCGTGCTGCTGCAGCAGCGCACGCAGATGGTTGATTTCCGCATCCTTGCGCAGCAACTCGAACTTGGTATCGACCAACGCGATGCGATCGACGATCGTCTCCAGTTTGGTGCCCTTATCGACAATATGCACCGGCGTCGTGATCTTGCCGCAGTCGTGCAGCATCGACGCGATCTTCATCTCGTAGCGCCGCTCTTCATCCAGATGAAAATCGGCAAAGGGGCCGTCATCCGCCTCCGACAGGGCGTCCGCCAGCATCAAGGCGATCTCCGGAACCCTGCGGCAGTGCCCACCGGTGTAGGGAGATTTGGCATCGATCGCACCGGAGATGACATCGATGAAGGACTCCATCAACAGCTTCAACTCGTGCAACAGTTGGTGGTTGGTGATGGCCACCGCGGCCTGGGAAGCCAGCGACTCGGCCAGCTTCTGATCCTCCCTAGAGAAGGCGACGATGTTGCCGGAGTCATCCTGCGCGTTGATCAGCTGCAGCACGCCGATGGTCTCGCCGCGCTGGTTGGTCATCGGCACGGTCAGAAACGACTTGGATCGGTAGTGGGTTTTACGATCGAACGCCCGCGTGCCGGAGAAGTTAAAACCCTCGGCATCATAGGCATCGGGAATGTTGATCGTTTCGCCATGCACCGCCGCATGAACCGCCACCAGATTGTCGTTGGGTTCACCCTGCTCGGTGTAGAGAGGAATCGGCTCCATGGGGATCTTGTCGCCGCCGTCGCCCCCCATGCGGATCTCCAGCGTGTCGTTCTGTACCACCACAAAATGGAGCCGCCGTTGCTCGTCGATCTGGTAGAGCGTGCCGCCATCGGCATGGGTCAGCTCTCTGGCGCCGCTGAGGATGGACTCCAACAACTTGTAGTTATCATCCTCGGCCGACAACAGCACACCGATCTCGTTGAGCCGATCAATGCGGTAGAGCAGGTTATCTGTTGACATACACGACCTCCAAACAGCACACCAGCCAATCGCGAACAGCGAACGATACCGCGGCAACGGGGGATGTGAAATGTGGCGGCGCACAACTCGACATCCATCCCGATTGCGCCTACCTTGCCGCCGACTTCACATCAGTAGAACACCATCGTTTCGGAGCAATCCATGACAGCCACGCACCCCCAACCCGCCATCCTAGCATTGAGCGACGGCCGTGTTTTTCACGGTTTCGCGCTGGGGCATCGCGGTTGCAGCGTGGGCGAGGTCTGCTTCAACACCTCCATCACCGGCTACCAAGAGATCCTCTCCGACCCCTCCTACAAAGAGCAACTGATCACATTCACCACCCCCCATATCGGCAATGTCGGCACCAACAGCAGCGATATGGAGTCCGATCGCGTCTATGCCAGCGGGATGATCATCCGCCAGGCGGCGCGCATCCACTCCAACTACCGCTCCCAGCAGGATCTCGATACATGGCTGAAGGCACACAGGGTGGTCGCAATCAGCGGGGTGGACACTCGGGCGCTCACCCGCCACCTACGCGACCACGGCGCCATCAACGGCGCCATCGCCTCGGACGGTAGCAGCGCGGAGATGCTGGTGGCCAAGGCACGCGCCTGGCCGGGGTTGCAAGGGCGCGATCTGGTCGGCGAAGTGACCAGCGCCGCGCCCAGAGAGTGGCGCGAAGGAAGCTACATGCTGGATGACGCCCGTCATCGCGGCACCGACGCCGAGCTTCCGGTGGTGGTCATGGATTTCGGCTGCAAACACAATATCCTGCGCATGCTCGCCGATCGGGGGCTCGCTCTTCATCTCCTACCCGCCTCCGCCTCGGCCGAGGCGGTGCGCGCACGGCAACCCCGCGGCATCTTCCTCTCCAACGGCCCCGGCGATCCGGCGGCGGTCGATTACGCGGTCGCCACCATTCGCGACCTGCTGCGCCACGATATCCCCATCTTCGGCATCTGCATGGGGCATCAACTGCTCTGCCAGGCGCTCGGCCTCAAGACCTTCAAGCTCAAGTTCGGCCACCGCGGTGGGAACCACCCGGTGGCGCACGGCGGCAAGGTGGAGATTTCGAGCCAGAACCACGGCTTCGCCGTCAGCGACGAAGCCATCCCCGATGGGGTGGAGGTGACCCACCGCTCGCTGTTCGACGGCACCATCGAGGGGATTGCCCTTCGCGGACGGCCGGTCTTTTCGGTGCAGTACCACCCCGAGGCGAGCCCCGGCCCACACGACGGCGGCTACCTGTTCGATCGCTTCGCCGCCATGGTAGAGGCATACGGGGAGCAAACCCACTGACCGACAGTCCCGCCCGCCACATCGCAGATGCAACAACCGCGCCCCCTTCCGGCGTGCAGGTCAGGGCATTGGCGCTGGAGTCCATCGCGGCGGTGTTACACCGGCGGTGCAAGATGGAGACGGCGCTGGATCGTGCCCGCCAACAGTTGGCTACGCCGCGCGACAGGGGACTGCTGCACCGGCTCGTTTCCGGCGTAATGCGCCACTTCTTCACCCTGGAGGCCGACTGGTCACGCTTTGTCCGAGCCAAGCCATCCCCGCTGGCGCAAGCCGCCCTGCTGCTAGGCACCCTGCAACTGCGTCACCTGAAGGTGGCCGACCACGCCGCCATCCACACCACGGTGGAGGCGATCAAACGGCGGGAACCCGAGCACACCGCCATGGTCAACGCGGTGTTGCGCAAGGTGCGCGGTAGCAAGCCGCCCCAGCGGTTCAAGCCCTACCAGCGCGCCAACCTTCCGCGGTGGCTCTACAGACGCTGGCGCGATGCCTTCGGCGCGGAAACCGTGGCGGAGATCGCCCGCCACGCAGCCAAGGTTCCTCCCCTTGCCGTGGCGGCGCTCGGAGCGCGTGACTCCCTGCTGGCAGCATGGCGAAAAGCCGGCATCGACGCCCGTCCCGGCGCCGCGCCGCAGGCCATCCTACTGCCGTCGGATACCGAGATTACCGCACTTCCGGGGTGGAGCGAGGGACGATGCACCGTCATCGACCAATCCGCCCAGTGGGCGGCGCTGGCGCTGCCGGAAAGCGACGGCCTCTGCCTCGATCTCTGCTCCGCCCCCGGCGGCAAGTATGCGCTGCTCCATCCGCGCATGGGGACAACCGTCGCGCTGGATGTGGCGGCAAGACGGCTGCCGCGCTGGCGACACAACATCACCCGCCTCGGCATCGAGCGCGCACCCATGGTACAGGCCGACGCCCTCCACCCCCCTTTTCCGCACGGCATCGCCGACCGCATCATGCTGGACGCCCCCTGCACCGCTTCCGGCCTGCTGCGCCGCCACCCCGATGTGAAGTTTCTCCACGACGAGGCGCAAATCGCGCGGCTGGCCGAGCAGCAACAGGCGCTGCTCCAGCAGGCGCTGCGGCTGCTCAAACCGGGAGGCATCCTCGCCTACGCCGTCTGCTCCATCCATCCGGAAGAGAACGCGCAGGTGGTCCGACCCGTGCTTGACCGCCATCCGGAGGTGCACCCCTACCCGCTGCCGGAGCATCTGCTGCCCCACGCCGTCACAGCAGGGATGGCGCGCATCTTTCCATCAGAGGCATGCGATGGCTTCTTCATCGCGCTGCTGCAGAAAGACCAAACATGACGGCTTCGCAGAAAGTCGGCATCGCGGCCACGGACGGATTCGGGGAAAGGATTCCCCTCCTACAGGCTGTAGGAGCGGTTTCCAACCGCGAATTGCCACAGCCGGACTTGTTGCGATCTGCTCAAACATGACGGCTTCGCTGCAGGGCAAGCGGGTCATCGCGGCGATGAGCGGCGGGGTCGATTCCTCCGTCGTGGCGGCGTTGCTGCAACGCCAAGGGGCGGAGGTGATCGGCGTCTTCCTGCAGGTGTGGGACTACCGTCGCAGCGAGGTCAGCCGCCACGGCTCCTGCTGCGCGCTGGAGGATGCCTACGACGCCCGTCGGGTGTGCGACAAGTTGGGAATCCCCTTCTACGCGATGGACATGCAGGAGGCGTTCACCCGCGATGTGATCGAACCCTTTGTCGCCGGCTATGCCAGCGGCGAAACCCCCAACCCGTGCGAGCGCTGCAACCGCTTCGTCAAGTTTGGCGCCCTGCTCAAGGCGGCCGACAAGCTTGGCGTCGAATCGATCGCCACCGGCCACTACGCGCGGCGCGTGGACGACGCGTCAGGCAGCCACCTGCTTCGCGGCATCGACCGCGGCAAGGATCAGAGTTATTTCCTCTCCACCACCAAGCCGGAGGCGCTGCAAAGGCTGCTGTTTCCGCTCGGCCATCTGCACAAAACCGAGGTGCGCGCCCTCGCAAGGGCGATGGCGATCCCCACCGCGACCAAGCATGAGAGCCAGGATATCTGCTTTATCCCCAACGGCGACCGCATCGCGTTTTTGCGCCGGCAACGGGCTGCGCGCGGTCTGGAGTCCGGTGCGATCGTCACCCGGGACGGCACGGTGCTCGGACACCACCAGGGCATCGCCCACTACACCATCGGGCAGCGCCGCGGCCTGAACCTCTCCGGCGGCCCGTGGCGCGTGGTCGGACTGGATGGCGCCGCGGCCAAGGTGATCGTGGCGCCGGCGGAGGAGGCGACGCTATCGCGTGTCACCATCGCCAACTGGAACAAAATCGCCCCGCGGCCGATGCCGGATCGGCTCAGCGCCGCCTTGCGCTACCACGCCGAACCCCAACCCTGCCACTGGATTGCCGCCGGCGACGACCTTATATTGCATTTCGACCGCCCCTGCGACATCACCGCGCCCGGGCAGGTGGCCGCCCTCTACGACGGCGACGAGGTGATCGGCGGCGGTATCATCAGCGAAGTGGAGTAACCCATGACCAGCACAACACCGCAACACTGTTTCTCGCAGTTGGAGGCCTACATCGGCACGCGCATCATCGGCCAGCAGCGGCTGATCAACCGGCTGTTGATCGCCCTGCTCGCCGACGGCCACCTGCTGGTGGAGGGGGCGCCGGGATTGGCCAAAACCCGTGCCATCAAGGTGCTCTCCGACGGCATCGAGGGGAGCTTTCACCGCGTGCAGTTCACCCCCGACCTGTTACCATCCGACCTGACCGGAACCGAGGTGTTCCGCCCGCAGGATGGCAGCTTTCACTTCGAGCGCGGCCCCCTGTTTCACAACCTCATCCTCGCCGATGAGATCAACCGCGCGCCGGCCAAGGTGCAGTCCGCCCTGCTGGAGGCGATGGCCGAGCGGCAGATCACGGTGGGCAAACAGAGCTACCCCCTAGCCGACCTCTTTCTGGTGATGGCAACCCAGAACCCAATCGAGCAGGAGGGCACCTACGCCCTGCCGGAGGCGCAACTGGATCGTTTCTTGCTGCTGGTCAAGATCGACTATCCCGATAGCGACGAGGAGCTGCGGATCCTCCGGCTCACCCGGGGCGAATCGATCCGCGCCACCACGGGGATGAGCGACACAAAAAGCCCTCCCCTGATCACCCAGCCGCTGCTGGCACAAGCGCGCGCCGAGGTGCTTGCGCTGCACATGGCGGAGGCGCTGGAGCACTACATCGTACAGCTGATCACCGCCACCCGTCACGGGGAGCTGTGCAAGCAGTTGCAGTACGGCGCCAGCCCACGGGCGACGATGGCGCTCGATCGTTGCGCCCGCGCCCACGCTTGGCTTGCGGGACGCGACTTTGTCTCGCCCGAGGATATTCAGCAGCTGGCGCACGATGTGCTGCGCCACCGCATCGCCCTCTCTTTCGAGGCCGAGGCCGAAGGGATCACCACCGATCAGGTGATCGACCAACTGATCGACATCGTGCCTGTTCCCTAACCGGGGAGGCAGCCATGGGTGTACACCGTGATCCATAGCCCCACCTCGGTCTCGCTGGCGGCGCTGATCAGCCTCGAACGCAAGGCGGGGGCGCTGCAACTGCTCTCCGGCTCCATCCGCTCGCCACTGGCCGGCGGCCACCTGTCACGGTTGCGCGGGCGCGGCATGGAGTTTGATCAGGTGCGCCGCTACCAGAGCGGGGATGACGCCCGCGCCATCGATTGGAAGGTGACCGCCCGCAAAGGCGCCCCCTACCTGAAAGAGTTCCGCGAAGAGCGCGAACGCCCCATCCTGCTCTGCATCGACTATCGGCAGACGATGTTTTTCGCCACCCGTGGCGCACTGAAGTCGGTCATCGCCACCTCGATCGCCGCCCTCTATGGATGGGGCGGCCTCGCCCACGGCGACCGCGTGGGGGGCTTGCTGTTCGACGATGATCGCGTGTGGGAACAACGCCCCGCAAAGGGGCGGAAATCGCTGCTCAGGCTGCTGCACCGCTGCTGCCATCACAGCAACTGGGGGGAGACCCCGCCCGCGCCCGACCGGAGACAGAACATCAGCCAAGTGTTGCTGCGGCTGCGGCGGGTCACACCGACCGGCAGTCTGGTGGTCATCGTCAGCGATGGCCGCGGCCTGGATGCGGCGTGCGAACCCCACCTGACAGCGCTGGCGCGCCACAACGCGGTTTTGCTGCTGCACATCACCGATCCGTTGGAGCACCATCTCCCCGCGGGCGGGATCTACCCCGTCCACGATGGCCATGCCATCAGGCTGATTGACGGAGACAACAGCCGCCTGCGGCAGCAGTATGCCCAGCAGCAACGGCGATGGACCGAGGCGCTGCAGGCGCGCTGCCGCCGCTCCGGCATCCACTGGATGGCACTCTCCACCGAGGATGATCCACTGCATAAGCTGGGCGCGTCGGGGCAACCGTAAGCCGCTGATGGCCACCTCCCCCGTGCTCGACCAGTTGCGCGACATCCATCCGCCACACGCGGTGGCGTGGTGGCCGCTCGCCCCCGGCTGGTGGCTCTTGATGGCAGCCTTGCTGCTGCTCGCGGGCGGCGCATGGTGGTACGCCAAGCAGCGTCGGGCACGGTGGCAACGCGCCGCGCTGCGGCAGATGCGGCAGGAGATCGCCCAGATTACGCGGCGCTATCACGAGCTTCACGATGGCAACGCGGCCTGCGCCGCCCTCTCTGCGTTGATGCGCCGGGTGGCGCTACGCTGCTTCCCCGAGGATCGCATCGCCGGGCTGCATGGCGAGCAATGGCTGCGTTATCTCGATGACAAGGAGCTGATCGGCGAGCGCTTCGCCCACTCCCCACTGGGCGCGATGCTGCTGCACGCCCCCTACTCCACGGACGAGGTCGATCCCGAGCCGCTGATCGACCTCGGTCGCCGTTGGATGGAGGCGGCGCTGCAACACCCCGCACTGCCCAAGCGGGAGGCGGAGCGATGATCCACTTTGCTTGGCCGCAGGTGGCGTGGGCGCTGCCGCTGCCGCTGCTGGTTCATTGGCTGCTCCCAGCGGCGAAACGGAACAACGACACGCAGGCGTTGCGGGTTCCCTTCGCCGACGATCTGCCGCGGCTCGGCGCCGTGACGATGGGGGCATCGCCGCTGCGCAAGCCGCGCCTTCTCCTCATGGTGCTGCTGTGGATCCTGCTGGTGGTAGCGGCGATGCGCCCCCAGTGGCTGGGAGACCCGATCGCGTTACCGATGAAAGGGCGCGATCTGATGCTGGCGATCGACCTCTCCGGCAGTATGCGCATCGAAGATTTCACCCTGCACGGCAAGCGCACCGACCGCCTGACCGCCACCAAGGCGCTGGCGTCGGAGTTCATCCAGCGCCGGGTCGGCGATCGGGTCGGGTTGATCCTGTTCGGCGATCAGGCCTACATCCAAGCGCCGCTGTCGTTCGACCGCGCCACGGTCAACCGGCTGCTGATGGAGAGCGCGCTGGGGCTGGCGGGCAAGATGACCGCCATCGGCGACGCCATCGGGTTGGCGGTCAAGCACCTCTCCGCCGATCACGGCAAGGATCGCATCCTGATCCTGCTCACCGACGGGGTGAACACCGCCGGCAAGCTGTCGCCGATGGAGGCGGCGGGGCTGGCCAAGCAGGCGGGGCTGCGCATCTACACCATCGGCATCGGCGCCGACAGCATGATCCAGCAGGGGTTTTTCGGTCCCACCCGCGTCAACCCGTCGGCGGAGCTGGACGAAAAGATGCTAACCGACATCGCCGAGCAGACCGGTGGCCACTATTTTCGCGCCCGCAGCAGCGAGGATATGGCGCAGATCTACCGCGATATCGACGCCATCGAGCCCATCACCCGCGACAAACAGTTTTTCCGCCCGGTGCAGGCGCTCTTCTTCTACCCGCTTGCGCTCGCCACCGTGATCGTGCTGCTGTGGAGCGGCGCCACCTTGTGGAAGCAACGGCGCCGCAAGTTGTAAAATCATGGCGTATGGTGAGCATTGACCCCATCCCTGCTTACCAATCACCCCCTTTTCCCTTCCGGAGTATCCCCATGTCAAACCCGTTAAGCCAACAGACCATCCTCGCGATGTACCGCGACAGCGGCGCGCTGCTGGAGGGGCATTTCATCCTCTCCAGCGGCCGCCACTCCGCTAACTATCTGCAGTCGGCGCTGGTGTTGGCCCATCCCGAACGGGCGCAGACCTTGGGTGGCGCCCTGGCGCGGCTGGTCGATCGCGGCGACTACGATCTGGTGGTATCGCCGGCGCTCGGCGGATTGATCATCGGTCACGAGGTGGCGCGGGCGCTCGGCCTCCCCTTCATCTTCACCGAACGCAAACAGGGAGAGATGCAGCTTCGCCGCGGCTTCACCATCCCAGCGGATACGCGGGTGCTGGTGGTGGAGGATGTCATCACCACCGGCGGCTCCGTCCGTGAGTGCATGACGGTAGTTCGCGCCCATGGCGGCAACCCGACCCGGGTGCTGGCCGTGGTCGATCGCGCGCCCACCAGCGAAGGACGCTTTTCCGTCCCCCACCACACCCTGCTGGCGATGGATGTGCAAACCTACGCCGCCGACCACTGCCCGCTGTGCCAACAGGGCACCCTGCCGGCGGTCAAGCCCGGCAGCAGAGGGGCGGCGTAGCCATGACCAAGCAGGCAACCATTCGCTGCTTCCCCTTCGGCGGGGTTGGCGAGTTCGGCAAAAACATGATGGTCTATGCCATCGACAACGACGCCATCATCGTCGATTGCGGCCTCGGCTTCCCCAATCCGTGGCACCACGGCATCGACCTGTTGATCCCCGACATTTCGGCACTGGAGGAGCTCAACCTTACCCTGCACGCCATCGTGCTCACCCACGGCCACGAGGATCACCTGGGCGGCCTCCCCTTCCTGCTGCCGCAACTGAAGCTGCCGGTGTACGGCACCCCGATCACCCTCGGCCTGCTCGCCGGCAAGCTGGAGGAGCTGAGCTACAAGGGCGATCTGCGCCCCCTGCCGGAGCTGGAACCGATCGCCATCGGCCCGTTTCAGATCGAGGCGATCCCCGTCACCCACTCCATCATGGACGCGGTCTCCATCGCCATCCGCACCCCGCTGGGGCATATCATTCACACCGGCGACTTCAAGCTCGACATGGCGCCGCTGGACGGACGGATGACCGCCCTGCACCGCTTCGCCTCGCTGGGGGACGAGGGGGTGCTGCTGCTGGCATCCGACTCCACCAACGCCACCCGCGGCGGCAGCACCGCCAGCGAGAGCAGTATCGGCCCCAACCTGACGCAGGAGATCTCCGGCTGCCGCGGCAAGGTGGTGGTGACCACCTTCGCCTCCAACATGTTCCGCATCCAGCAGATCATCGACGCCGCCCACGCCTGCGGGCGCAGGGTAGCCGTCGCCGGGCGCTCACTCGAGCGCAATATCGCCATCGCCACCCGGTTGGGTCGATTGACCCTCCCCGCCGGCATCATGATCGATATCAAGAAGACCCAAAGCGTTGCCGACCATGAACTGCTGATCATCGCCACCGGCTCCCAAGGCGAGGTGCGGGCGGCGCTGGCGCGTCTGGCGCAGAACCATTTTCCCAACATCCGGCTTGGCGACGGGGATCTGGTGATCTTTTCGTCGTCGGCGATCCCCGGCAACGAACGCTCGATCGCCGGGCTGTTCAACCATATCTGCCGCCGTGGCGCGCGCATCCGCCACGCGGGGCAGACCCACCTCCATGTCTCCGGCCACGCCCAGGGGCACGAACTCAAAACCATGATGCACCTGACCCGCCCGCGCTACTTCTATCCGGTGCATGGCGAATACCGCTTTCTGCTGGAACATAAGCTGCTCGCCCGCCAAGTGGGCATCGACGATGGCAACATCATCATCGCGGAGAACGGCCAGAGCGTGGAGATCGACGATCGCGGCATCCGCCACGGCAAGCCGTTTCAGGCGGGCGCCATCTTTGTCGATGGACAGGCGCGCGATGAGGTGGACACCATGGTGCTGCGCGACCGGCGCACGCTGGCGGAGGATGGGCTGATCACCGCGTCGGTCATCATCAACGGCAACGAAGGGGCGGTGATCGGCCAGCCGGAGCTGGCGGCCCGCGGGCTGCTGCATCAGGAGGTGAGCGAATCGCTGTTGGACGACGCCCGCCAGCAGCTCTCCGCCTACCTGCGCAAGATGGAGCGCGAACAGCTCACCGATCAGGAGTTCCTGCAGGAGGATGTGCGCATCTGGCTGCGACGCTGGTGCAAACGCACCCTGAAAAAACGGCCGCTCGCCGTTGCCGTGATTATTGAAATCTAGTTCATCACCACCTTCATGACTACCCGTGCGTTGGCGAGAGAGTCGGTGGCGCTGTTGCTGCTCGCGGTGGCAACCCTGCTGGCGCTGGCGCTCTACTCCTTTTCCCCCCACGATCCGTCGCTGAACCACGCCGTCCATGACGGCGCGGTCGCCAATCTGGCCGGGCTCTACGGCGCCTACTTCGCCGATCTCAGCTACCAGTTGTTCGGATACGGTAGCTGGATGGCGATCGCATTGCTGCTGGCGCTGATCGTGCGGGTATTGCTCGGTTGCACCCCCTACCTCGGTCGCTGGAGCAGCCTCTTCTGGCTCCCCTTTACCGTCGGGGTGTCGGCCTTGCTCGCCGCCCATCAACCGTGGATCGCCACCCACCTTCCCGCCCTGCCGGCGGGCATGGGAGGGGCGCTGGGCGCCATGTTGACCAGACAGTTGGACGGACCGCTCCATGCGGTCGGTCGCGACATCATGCTGCTGGCCTTCTGCCTCAGCTCACTGGTGCTCGCCTCCCGCTGTTCGCTGCTGATGTTGGCGCTCCACCTCTGGTCGGGTACATGCGCGGCGGGGCGCTGGATGATTGCCGGCGGCAAGCGTCTGTTGGGTCGCGCCCATCAGCGGCTGGATGAGCGACGCGATCGCATGGTCGGGCAGGAGCAGCGCAAGAAAAGCCGCGCCGAACGCCCGGAACTGGCCACCAACAGCGAGGAACTCGAAATCGCCCAGCAGCCCACCATCGAGGTCTCCAAGCGGGCGCTCAGCGACAGCCAGATCGAGCTGCCGTTGGCGCAACCGGACAACGCCCCCACATCACCGCGGGCGTTTCGCCTTCCCAGCCTCTCCCTGTTCACGGTGGAGAAAGAGAAACAGGAGCTGAACGAAGAGGCGCTGCAAGCGATGGCGCGCCTGCTGGAGAAGAAGCTGCTTGATTACAAGGTGGAGGGGCGCGTGGTCGCCATCCAGCCGGGGCCGGTGGTGGTGCAGTTCGAGTTCGAGCCGGCGGCGGGAACCAAACTGAGCCGCGTGGTGGGGCTACAGGACGATCTCGCCCGCTCGATGGCGGCGGTCAGCGTGCGGGTCTCGGGCAACATCGCCGGCAAGAACACCATCGGCATCGAAATCCCCAACAACCGCCGCCAGATCGTGCTGATGCACGAGGTGCTCTCCTGCAAGGCCTTCTCCAACAAGAAGCTGATTCTGCCACTGGCGCTGGGCGTGGATATCGCCGGCAAGCCGGTGGTGGCCGATCTGGTGAAGATGCCCCACCTGCTGGTGGCGGGCACCACCGGCTCCGGCAAATCGGTGGCGATCAACACCATGATCTGCTCCATGCTGATGACCCACACCCCGCGGAACCTGCGGCTGATCATGGTCGATCCCAAGATGCTGGAGCTCTCGGTCTATGAGGATATCCCCCACCTGCTGGTGCCGGTCGTCACCGACCCCCACAAGGCCAACAAGGCGCTGGCGTGGACGGTGTTCGAGATGGAGCGGCGCTACCAACTGATGAGCCAGGCCAAGGTGCGCAACATCCTCGGGTACAACAAGGCGGTGGCATCGGGGAAGCTGGATCGTCCGGCCTCCGACGATGACGACAACGGCCTCCGCCATGAACACCTCCCCTTCATCGTGGTCATCATCGACGAGCTCGCCGATCTGATGATGGTGGCGGGCAAGGAGGTGGAGATGTCGATCTGCCGCATCGCGCAGAAGGCGCGCGCCGCCGGCATCCACCTGATACTGGCGACCCAGCGGCCGAGCGTCGATGTCATCACCGGCCTGATCAAGGCCAACCTGCCCAGCCGTATCGCGTTTCAGGTCTCGTCGCGTATCGATTCCCGCACCATCCTCGACCAGATGGGGGCGGAGCAGCTGCTCGGCATGGGGGATGCGCTCTTCCTCGATGGCGGACGGGAGGTGATCCGGGTGCACGGCGCCTTCGTTTCGGATGAGGAGGTGGTGGATCTGGTCGAACACCTCAAGCAGCAGGGACCGCCGGACTACAACCATGCGGTGCTGGAAGCGGCGACCGAGAGCGATGGTGCGTCAACGGGCGGCGGCGAAGATCCACTGGACGAGCGCTACGACGAGGCGGTGGCACTGGTCACCGAGAAAGGGATCTGCTCGGTCTCGATGGTGCAACGCTACCTGCGTATCGGTTACAACCGCTCCAGCCGGATCGTGGAGCGGATGGAGCAGGAGGGGATCATCACCCCGCCGGGCAACGGCGGCATCCGCAAGGTATTGGCGAGAAAGCAGGATGATGAGGCGTAGCCTGCTTCCGTTGCTCGTTGCCGCCACGCTGGCGCTGGGTGGTGCGCCACACGCATGCGCCGACCCCCTGCCGCCGCTGTTGCAACAGAGCCTAAAAACACTCAATCAACTCCGTGGATTCTCCGCCAAGTTCGTTCAGACCATCACCTACAGCAACGGCGACAGCAACCGCTACAGCGGCACCATCGCCGTCAAGCGCCCCGGCAGGTTCCGCTGGCACTACACCACCCCCTACGCCCAGAGCTATGTCAGCGACGGCAAGGTGATCTGGCACTACGAGCCCGATCTGATGCAGGCGGTACGGATGCATGATCTCGGCGGCGTTGATCCCGTTGCCATGCAGCTGCTGGATGGCCGCATCCACGCCGGCGATGTGCGGCTCCTCCGGGAGGAGCCCGCAACTTCGAATAGTAGCGAACGCCGTGGCAGCATACGCGCCTTCACCGTCCGTATTCGCAACAGGATCACCCTGACGCTGGCATTGGATGGCAACAACGGCAATCTGGTGGCCATCACCCATGCCGATGCGCTGGGCAACACCAACCAGATTGTCCTATCCGCGTTTGAAGCGACCGTCCCGGCGGAAACGCGGTTTCACTTCACACCGCCCAAAGGGGTGGAGATCATCATCGAAGGAGAACAATAACCATGGCGGCATTTCAACCCACGATCCGCACGCTCGCACTGCTGGCCGCATGGCTCTCACTGCCACTACACGCCTCGGCGGCCGCGTTCGGCGCGCCGGAACAGTCCGCCTCGGGGGCGGGCGTCGCCAACGCCATGGCCGCCTCCGCCGATGATGCCGCCGCTGCGGTGTACAACCCGGCCGGCATCGCCTGGCTGCCGGGGATCCACTTCATGGCCGGCAGCATCCTGCGCTGGCGCAACGCCGGATACGACCCTGCGGGGTCGCTACAGAACACCGGCGTCAACACCGGCCACGGCTACCTCGCCGAGATGGGGCACGACAGCCAATGGGGCGGCGCGTTCGGCTGGAGCATGCCGCTGGCCGTCAACAACAACTGGTCGGGCTACGGCCGAACCTCGCTGCGGGTCAACCGCATCAACGCCAGCCTGATCCGTGCCATCGACAGCTCGCTGGCGATCGCCGTCGGTCCGGATTGGTATTTCGGCAACCTCGATCTCACCCAAGGCGGCAACGCCTTCAACGGCAGCTCGCACAGCGGCGTCGGCGGCCATATCAGCGCCATGTGGAAGCCGTGGCCGCTGTGGTCGTTCGGCGCGATCTATCGCAGCGGCGCGTCGATGCGCTTCTCCGGCAACAGTGCCAGCGCGAAGATCAAGCTTCCCGACACCGCCCGCTTCGGCGTTGCCTACCGCCCGTGGAACGCCATCCAGATCGAGGTGGACGGGCGCTGGACCCACTGGAAAAGGCTCGGCCAGCTCACTGCCGCCAACAGCGCGGGCGGCACGATCATTCGCCACAACCTCCAGCTGCACGACACCTTCGACCTGATGACCGGCCTGACATGGAACTGGCAGCAGGATACCCGCATCCGTTTCGGCTACGCCTATGAACAGGGGGCATCGAAACGCGGCAGTTTCGACCCGGCAGTAACCGACCTGCCCGGCCATCGCCTGAGTGTGGGTGCCGGCGCCGATCTGTTCGGCGTCCACCTCGACGCCTCCTACTCCTACAAGTTTCAGCCATCCACCACCGCAACCGGCACCGCCGGCAGCGGCAAACTGACCCACCGCCGCCAGAGCCTAGGCATCTCCATCAGCCAGTATTTTTGAGGCCGTGGTAATTCGCGGTTGGAAACCGCTCCTACAACTTGTAGGAGGGGAATCCCTTCCCCGAACCTGTCCAGACCGCAATGCCGACAGCGAAGGCGATTCGCGGTTGGAAACCGCTCCTACCGCCTGTAGGAGGGGAATCCCTTCCCCGAACCTGTCCAGACCGCAATGCCGACAGCGACGCCGTCATTACAGGCTGCTTGGGTAGAGCAGATCCCCACGGATCAACTGGTTGTCCAGCATGCGGCGGTACTGCACATTGATCAGCCGCGGGGCGTCGGCGATCCGATGGCAGCCGTCACCGCCCCAGAGATGGGTGGCCGCATCGCCACCGATCAACATCGCGGCTTGGTAGAGCACCACCTCGTCCACCAGTTGCGCGCGCAGCAGGGCGCCATGCAGCCTGCCGCCTCCCTCCACCAACACCAGCCGCACCCCCGCTTCGTACAGATGGAAGAAGAGATCGCGTAGCTGCTGGTACTGCACCACCTCCACCCCCGCCGCCCGCCAATGGAGAGCGTCGGCGGTCACCGTCTGGCAGTAGATGCGGGTCGCCGCGTCGCGCACATCGGCCAGCTGAAGATCGGCACGAAAAACGGGCAGCGTGCGGGAGATGACCACCCTGAGCGGGTTGTCGCCATTCCGCTTCACCCCTCGGGGGGTCAGTTGTGGATTGTCGCTACGCAGGGTGCCCGCGCCGACGATCACCGCATCGACCTCGGCGCGCAGCCGGTGGGCGTGGCGGCGGCAGCGGTTGTTGCTGATCCAGCGCGAATCCCCGTCGGCCGTGGCCAGCTTGCCATCGAGCGAGAGCGCCGCCTTGGCGATGATCCACGGGCGCTGGTGGCGCAGGCCGTGGAAAAATGGGCGGTTGAGCAGATCGCACTCCGCCTGCAACACCCCCCTTCTCACCTCGATGCCCTGTTCGACAAGCTGTTGCCCGCCGCCGGCCATCGCCGGATTGCTGTCGGCGGAGCCAAACACCACCCGCCTGATCCCCGCCGCCACGATCGCCTCGGTGCAGGGGGGGGTGCGCCCGAAACCGGAACAGGGCTCCAGCGTCACATAGAGGGTTGCCCCGTTGGCGTCGCCGCCCGCCTGCGCTAGCGCAACCACCTCGGCATGGGGGCCACCGGGCGCCTTATGCCACCCCTTGCCGAGCAGACGGCCATCCCGCTCCCGCACCACCACCGCCCCAACCCTAGGGTTCGGGTGGGTGGTACCGATGCCGTTGCGCGCCAGTTTGAGCGCCTCCCGCATCCACTGCCTATCGTCAACGATCATCCACGATCCCATCGCAAAAAGTCCATCCGTGGACTTTTTGCTTGACGGAAGGCGAAAATTGCGATTTTCACCTTCCTTACAATCCGGCAGGAAAGCCGGATTGGACGACCCAACGGGTCGCCCGCAGGGCGAGGGACACGGATGCCCCGAGTCACAAATCAACGACTTGCTGCGCAAGCCATTGATTTGCGCGGCCGTCCGTGGCCGCGATGCCGACTTTTTGCGAAGTCGTCATCCACGCCCTACTGAGCTGTAGCGGAATCCGGATTTCGCGGCGGTCTCCGCGTCGTAGATATTGCGCAGATCGACCATCACCCGCTGCCGCATCGCGCCACCGATCCGCTCCAGATCGAGGTTGCGGTAGGCGTTCCACTCGGTCATCAGCACCAGCGCGTCCGCCCCTTGCGCCGCCTCGTAGGGGCCATCGCAGTAGCCAACCCCATCCGGCAGCAGCGGCCTCGCCGCCTCCATCGCCTGCGGGTCGTGGGCGCGGATGGTCGCCCCCTTCTCCATCAGGCTGGGCAGAATCGACAGCGCCGGTGCATCGCGCATGTCATCGGTCTCCGGCTTAAATGCCAGCCCCAGTACCGCCACCGTTTTGCCCCCTTCACTCCCCCCCAGCGCCTTGCGAATCTTCTGGATCATGCGCGCCTTCTGCGCGGCGTTGGCCTCAATCGCCGCCGACACCACCCGCGATGACGCCCCGTGCTCCTGCGCGATCCTGGTCAGCGCCAGCGTATCCTTGGGAAAGCAGGAGCCGCCGTAGCCCGGCCCCGGATGGAGAAACTTGCCGCCGATACGCCGATCCATGCCCATCCCCTTGGCCACCGCCTGCACATCGGCGCCCACCCGCTCGCACAGGTCGGACATCTCGTTGATAAAGCTTATTTTCACCGCCAGAAAAGCGTTGGAGGCATACTTGATCAGCTCCGCGCTCTCCAGATTGGTGGCCAGAATCGGGGTTTCGCGCAGGTTGAGCGGGCGATAGAGGGCGCGCAGCGCAGCCTCGGCGCGTTCACTCTCCACCCCGATCACCACCCGGTCAGGGTGCATGAAATCGCTGATCGCCGCCCCTTCACGCAGAAACTCGGGGTTGGAGGCGACATCGAAATCGGCATCGGGGTTGTGCTGGCGGATGATGCGTTCCACCTCTCTGGCGGTACCGACCGGCACCGTCGATTTATCGACAATCACCGTGTAACCGGTGAGATGGGGCGCCAACGCTTCGGCCGCCGCGTACACATACTTGAGATCGGCGTGGCCATCGCCGCGCCTAGTCGGGGTGCCGACCGCCAAGAAGATGAGATCCGCGTCGCCGACATGGGCGGCAAGATCCGTCGAAAAGGCGAGCCTGCCCGCTGCCACATTGCGCGCCACCAGTGCGTCCAGCCCCGGCTCGTAGATCGGCATCACGCCGCTGTTGAGTGCGTCGATCTTCTCCCGCACCACATCGACGCAGACCACATCGGCACCAAACTCGGCAAAACAACTGCCGGAGACTAGGCCGACATAGCCTGCTCCTATCATTACTACTTTCACTGGTTACATACTCCTTTTGGGTTGATTATCAATTGAACCACGAAGACACGAAGGCACAAAGCAATCTATGGCATCTTGAACAGTGCCTTGGCGTTGGCGGTGGTGGCGGCGGCGAGCTCCGCCACGGGGATGCCCCGTGTCTCGGCAATCCGCGCGGCCACATGGGCGACAAAGGTGGGCTCGTTGCGCTTGCCCCGCATCGGCACCGGAGCCAGATAGGGGCTGTCGGTCTCGATCAACAGCCGCCCGAGCGGCACCGCTTTCGCCACCTCCCTCAGGGCATCGTTACGCTTGAAGGTGACATTGCCGGAGAAGGAGATATACATCCCGAAACCCAGCGCCTCTTCCGCCGCCGCCATCGTGGAGGAGAAGCAGTGCATCACCCCGCAAACAGGTTGATACTCGCGCAGAATCGCCAAGGTATCCGCATCGGCATCGCGCATGTGGATGATCACCGGCAGGCGCAACGCCTGCGCCGTCTCGATATGGGCGCGAAAACGCCGCTTCTGCACCTCGGGATCGACACGGTGGCGGAAGTAATCCAGCCCCGTTTCGCCGATGGCGACGATCTCGGGATAGCGCCGCGCCAACGCCAGCAGCGTCTGCTGATCCGGCTCCCGCTCCACCTCGTGGTTGGGATGCAGGCCGAGCGAATAGGAGAACCCCGGATACTCCCGGCAGCAGGATTGTAGGCGCTCCATGTGATCCAGATCGACCGAAACCAGCAGCGCACCGCCCACGCCCGCCTCCGCCATGCGCGCCACAACCTGGGTACGATCGTCATCGAAATGGGGAAAATCGAGATGGCAATGGCTATCGAACAGCGCCATCTCCTTACCCCCTCTCTAGGCGGCGCAGCAGCGGCAGATCGACGCAGGAAAAGGGCGCCAGATGGTGGGGATCCGCAAGTACGCGCACCGCCTCTCCCCCCGGCTCACCCAACCCGGAAACCACCAACGCGGCACCATCAAACCGCTGTCGCTCGGTGTATCCGTTCACGGTCACGATGCACTCCAGCCCCGCGGCACGGGCGGAGCGCAGTCCGTTGGCCGAATCCTCCACCGCCAACGCCCGATCCGCGGCGATCCCCAACCGCTCCAGCGCGTAGGTGTAGATATCCGGCGCCGGCTTCTTGGCGGAGACGATATCGCCGGCGGCCAGCACCGCGAAACGGTCGAACCACGCCTCCCCCATCACATGACGGATGAGCGCGTCGAGCGCGGCCGGTGTGGTGGTGGTCGCGATCGCCAGTGTCACCCCAGCGGCGACGCACTCCTCCAGCAGCCGCATCACACCGGGACGCAGGGGAATCGCCCCCTCCGCGATCAGTCGCTGATAATGGGCGGTCTTGGCGGCGTGCAGCCTGGCGATCGCGTCATCATCCATCGCCGGCATGTTGCCCAGCGCGATATCGCGCCGAATCCGCTCCTTGCCGCCGGTAACGGCCAGCAATTCACCGTAGGTGGCCACATCCCACCGGCGCGACAGACCGGCATCGGCGAATGCCCGATTGAACGCCACCCGATGCCCGTCCCGTTCGGTATCCGCCAGCGTGCCATCGACATCGAAAATCATGCAGTCCAGTGATTTCATCATGTTACCTCACCGAGATGGTCGTTGGAGAGAACAACCTGTTTTCCTGACTATTCCCCGTTGCTACCATTGCCCAATGGCAATTGAAATCGAACGCCGTCGGCAATCGGTGCAAGAGGAGCTGCGCCCGCCCCCGCTCTACCGCGTCGTTCTGCTCAACGATGACTTCACTCCGATGGACTTTGTGACCCAACTGCTGAAATCCCTGTTTCATAAAAGCCACGAGGAGGCCGAGCGCATCATGCTGCGCATCCACCACCACGGCCGCGGGGTCGGTGGCGTCTATCCGTTTGATATTGCGGAAACCAAGCAGTATCAGGTGCTGGCGTCCGGCCGCGAACACGGCCATCCGCTCAAGTGCATCCTCGAAGAAGAAGAGCGCTGATGACGACCCGTTGCGATGGGCGTGGCCATTCGCGGTTGGAAACCGCTCCTACAGCCTGTAGGAGGGGAATCCCTTCCCCGAACCCATCCGTGGCCGCGAATTCGCGGTTGGAAACCGCTCCTACAGCCTGTAGGAGGGGAATCCTTTCCCCGAACCGTGGCTGCGATGACAACTTCTGTCGTCAAAACTTGACTCCGACGCCGTTTTGCCGATGATAGGCTAGTCAGCCAATGTACATTGACCGCCACCTGCATACGAGGGAACCATGGGAATACTCAACGAAGAGCTGGAACAGTCGCTCAACGCCATCTTTCGCGATGCCCATCTGCGTCGCAACGAATATGTCACCGTCGAACACCTGCTGCTGGGGCTGATCGACAACCCCTCCGCCCGCGAGGTGCTGCTCGCCTGCGGCGC
>WFMN01000066.1 GCA_015489095.1 Mariprofundaceae bacterium
CAAAACAGGTTGTTTATCGACCATCAGAACATAAGCATAGCGCCTTTCTGCCGTTGGATGAAAGGAGGTGGCGATTGCCACATATTGACGATCCCACGACCCTGTTTGTGCTGGCCGTACTGGTGGCCGTAGCCGCACAGGTGGCCGCAGAACGGCTGCGCACCCCCGCCATCCTGCCGTGGCTGGTTGCCGGCATGGCGATGGGGCCGTTCGGTTTGCACCTGCTTCACGCCGAGACACTGGGGACGGGATTGCACACCCTGATCGAGCTTGGCTTGGCGGTCGTGCTGTTCGAAGGTGGCCTCAATCTCAACCTGAAGTCACTGAAGACCCATCGCTTCGTTGTGGGGCGCTTGGTGACACTCGGCCCGCTGCTGAACACCCTGCTGGGAGGCGCCGCCGCCCACTGGCTGGCGGGGTTGGCGTGGCCGTTGGCGCTGCTGTTCGGCGCGCTGATTTCGGTTGGCGGTCCCACCGTGATCACGCCGATTCTGCGGCAGGTGCGGGTGAACCGCGAGCTCAACCACATCCTCACCAGCGAGGCGATGCTGATCGATGCCATCGGCGCCATCCTAGCGATTGTGCTGTTACAGTTCTGCCTCCCATCCGGCGACGAAAACAGCTGGCACAGCTTCGTTCGCATCATCGGCGAAAAACTGCTTGTCGGCGTTACTGTCGGCTCACTTGCCGGACTGATCATGGGACGACTGCTCACCAGCCAAGCCATCGCCAACGCCGAGCTTCGCATGTCACTGGCGTTGGCGCTGGTGTGGACGACCCTAGTGACAGCCGACGCCTTCAGCGCGCAGGCGGGGCTGCTGGCGGTGCTGGTCGCCGGCGGCTGGTTGCAACAGCAGGATGTTGCCGATATCCAGCGCCTGCGCCACTTCAAGGGGAGTCTGGCGATGCTGTTGATCGCGGTGCTGTTTGTGCTGCTCTCATCCACCATCGACCTCGCCCTGTTGGCCGAACACCTCGACCAAGGCGTGATGATCTTCGCCCTGCTGGCGCTGGCGATCCGCCCCGCGGTGGCATGGCTCTCCACCGTCGGCAGCCCGCTATCCTCCAGACAGACGCAGTTCATCGCCCTGATGGCACCACGCGGTGTGGTGGCGGCCGCGGTGGCCTCGCTGTTCGCCATGATCCTGACCGATGCCGGTGTGCCACAGGCGCAGTTGATGGAGACACTGGTCTTCTGCACCATCCTGCTATCGGTGGTGCTCTACAGCCTGATTGCCCAACCGGTGAGCAAGCGACTTCAAGTCACCGGCAGCGATGAACACAGCGTACTGATCATCGGCGGCGGCCAAATGGGGTTGGAGCTTGGACGCACGCTGGCACAGAGCCGCGAGGTGCGTTATCTCGATCTCAACACCGCCGTCATCGCCGTCGCCAAGCGGCTGGGGCACATCGCGGTGGCCGGAAACGCCCTCGACCCGCTGTTCATGGAGGTGGCCCACGCGGAGGAGGTCGGCTCGGTGCTGGTAATGACCGGCTCCACCGACCACAACCTGCTGATCGCCAACCTCGCCCATGAGCAGTTTCGCGTGCCCAACCTCTACATCGGCATGCAGGAGGGCGACGAAAAGAAACACGCCGAAACCATCCGCCGCCTCGGCGTACGGCGGCTGTTCGGCAAGCCGTGGACCTTCAGCTACTGGCAGGATCAGGCCAACCGCAAGCGGTTGATGCACACATCGCAGATGGTGGATGGCGACTCCGGGCTGATCGGCCTGCGGCTGGCGCAGTTGCGCGTCCCCCACGGCGTGCAGCCGCTGGCGGTGCGACGCGGCGACAAGATGCTCATCACCCATGACGAACTCAAGTTGATGGAGGGCGACGAGATCCTGTTGTTGTTGCGCCCGGAAAGGGTCAGCGAGGGGCAGGGCAAGCTGCTACCGCCCAACCCCGAAGGGATCGCGGGCTAGCTCCTTGCGCACCCGCTTCGCCCCCAGCCCGACGGGGCTATTGCATGTCGGCAACGGCTACTCCGCCCTACAATGCCAGCAGTGGGCGCAGAGGCACGGGGCGGAACTGCTGCTGCGCATCGAGGATATCGACCAGACCCGCTGCCGCCCCCAGTTCACCGATGCCATCCTGCGCGACCTCCGCTGGCTGGGCATCCGCTGGCAACAGGAGGTGGTGATCCAGAGCCGACGCATGGCGTGTTACCGGCGGGCGGTGGAACAACTGCAGAGCCGGGATCTGCTCTACCCCTGTTTCTGCAGCCGAGCGGAGATCCGCCGGCAGTTGGCGCTCTCCGCCCCGCACCACAGCCTGCCCCGTTACCCGGGGAGATGCCGTCGCTTAAGCAACGCGGAGCGCAGGCTGCGCATGCAGTCCGAGCCCCATGCGTGGCGCTTGGACGCGGCGGCGGCGTTTGCGCATGTGAATGGGCCGTTGCAGTGGTACGATCACCGCGGCGACCCCCATCTAGTCGTTCCCGATCAGGTGGATGATGTGGTGCTGGTGCGCAAGGATATCGGCATCAGCTATCACCTGGCCGTGGTGGTGGATGATGCCGAGCAGGGTATCGACATGGTGATTCGCGGCGAGGATCTACGGGAGGCAACCCCGGTACAACTGCTGCTGCAACATTTGCTGGCGTTGCCCCATCCCCGCTACCTGCACCACCCGCTGATCAGGGACACGCACGGCAACAGGCTGGCCAAGCGCAACCACGCCACCACCCTCGCCGGCCTGCGCGAGGCCGGGGTTACCGCCGCCGCCCTACGCGAATTCCTCACCCACCACCGGCAGTGGAATGATGACTTCGTACGAAGTCATCATCGCGGCCACGGACGGCCGCGCAAATCAATGACCTGCGAAGCAAGTCGTTGATTTGTAAGGAAGGCGAAAATCGCATTTTTCGCCTTCCGTCAAGCAAAAAGTCCATGGACGGACTTTTTGCGATCTGCTTATGGGAAAACAGCCTATCCCAACAGCGCCTTGGCCGCCTCCTCGTCGAACTCCGATTTTTCCACCCGCAGGTAGGCAACCGCCTCCTCCGCCACAACGCGCGCCTCGGAAACCCCCGGCATCTGTAGCAGCTGCCGCTCAAGATCGCGGCTTTCCGCAGCGCGCTCGGGGTTGACCGCGCACATCACCAACGACCGCATCTTCGGCGGCGCCATGCTGTATGCCAGCCCCAACCAGAGCAGCGCCCCCAGCGCGCAGGCGATGAAAATCCCGGTAACGCCGAAGTGCGCCAGCAGGGTTCCCCCTCCGGCACCGCCGACAAAGGCGCCCAGAAACTGGCTGGTGGAATAGACCCCCATCGCCGTCCCCTTGCCGTCCACCGGCGCGATGCGCGACACCAGCGAAGGGAGCGTCGCCTCCAGCACATTATAGGCGATGAAGAAGAGCAGCAGCCCGCTGATCACCCCCGTCCAACCACTGTGGCTCACCGCCAGCACCAGCGCCGACAGCGCAATCAGCCCGATCGCCGACAAAAAAACCGGCTTCATCTTCTTTTTCTTCTCGGCGATGATCACCATCGGCACCATCAGCCCCATCGCCAGCAACAAGATCGGCAGGTACACCCACGAGTGGTGCAGGGTGGGCAGCCCCAACTGGTCGCGCAGCACAAACGGCAACGCGATGAACATCGCCGTCATGATGGAGTGTAGCACCAGAATCCCGATATCCAGCCGCAACAACTCCCCGTTGCGCAACGCCGCGCCCAACTGGCCGGGAACCGTTTCGGCGTCACGATGGATGCCGATATGGTCGGGGGTGGGAATCGCGGTATGGAGCACCACAATCGCCCCCACCGCCAGCAGCGCCGTCAGCCAGAAGATGCCATTCACCCCGATCGCGGCATCGAGCCACGGCCCGAGGATCAGCGACACGGTAAACGACATGCCGATCGACATGCCGATCATCGCGGTCGCCTTGGTGCGCACCTCTTCGCGGGTCAAATCGGCCAACAGCGCCATCATGGCCGCTGCAATCGCCCCCGCCCCCTGCAGCGCCCGGCCGATAATCACCC
>WFMN01000067.1 GCA_015489095.1 Mariprofundaceae bacterium
CCGCTGGCACGGCGGTTGGCGGCGCAGAAGGGGATCAACCTCGCTTCCATCCGTGGCAGTGGACCCAACGGGCGGATTGTGAAGGCGGATATCGAACAGGCGGCCAAGCGCACCATCCGCTTGGGGGCGGCACCCGCCGCGCTGCCTATAGTGCGCCCGTTGCCGCAGGGGCCGTTGCCCTACCATGCCGATGAGTATGAAGCGGTGGAAAACTCGATGATGCGCAAGGCGATCGCCCGCCGACTGTCGGAGTCGAAGCAGCAGGTGCCCCATTTCTACCTCACCTTGGATGTCACCATGGATCGGCTGCTCGATCTGCGCAAGCAGCTCAACGAAGCGGCGGACGGTAGCTTCAAATTGTCGGTCAACGATCTGGTGCTCAAGGCGGTGGCCAACGCCTTGCGGGAGGTGCCCGCCGCCAACGCCACCTGGACCGAGTCGGCCACGCTGATGCACAAACACGCCCATCTATCGGTGGCGGTGGCGATCGACGGCGGCCTGATCACCCCGGTGGTGCGCTACGCCGAGCAGAAGTCGGTGGTGGAGATCTCCAGCGAGGTGAAGACGCTGGCGGCGCGGGCGCGAGCCGGTGAACTGAAGCCGGATGAGTACAGCGGCGGCACCTTTTCGATTTCCAACCTCGGCATGTATGGCATCAAGCAGTTTGCCGCCATCGTCAACCCGCCGGAGGGGGCGATTCTCGCCGTCGGCGGCAGCGAGCCGCGCCCTGTGGTGGAGGATGGCGAAGTGGTGGTGCGCAATGTGATGACACTGACGCTGTCGTGCGACCACCGGGTGGTCGATGGCGCGGTCGGCGCCCAGTTTCTGGCGGCGGTGAAGCGGCAGTTGGAGCGGCCGGCGGCGTTGCTGCTGTAGCCTGCCACTTGGCTCGTTTGTGACGGATGCGGTATCCGGTCTTGATCGGTTTGATGGGGTGCGGCAAAAGCAGCATCGGTCGGCGGCTGGCGGCGGCGCTGGGATGCGGCTTGGTCGATCTCGACGACGCCATCGTCCAGCGGGCGGGGATGTCGATCCCGGAGCTGTTCGCCGCTTTCGGCGAGGCGCATTTTCGCGACCTTGAAACCGCCATGCTGGAGGAGGCGTTGAACCAAGAGGCGATTATCGCCACCGGTGGGGGGGTGGTGCTGCGGGAACGAAACCGGGCGCTGCTGAAGGGGCATCCTCCGGTGATCTGGCTGAAGGCATCGCCGGAGTTTCTGGCCAACCGCATCGACGGCGATCGCAACCGGCCGTTGATTGCCGGAGGCGATACCCTCGAGCGATTGCGGCAGTTGGCCGCCGAGCGCTACCCGCTGTATGAGGCGTGTGCCGACCATGTGATCGCCCGCGATAGCATGAAAAAGAAGCAGGTGGTGGCGGCGATTCGCGCGCTGCTGTCGCCCGATGGTGGGTGAGGGAACAGGGCAGGCGCCCCCGCGCGGATCGGAACCAAGGGCGGTTTGATCCAGGGTGGTTGTAATGGCGGCTGTCCCACCTATGATCCGCCCATTTCGGTGGCGGTTGAACCCCTGTGGCCTCGGTCGGCACGGATGCGAAACCGGATGATGGCGACATCATAAGAAGTCGCTATCGCGGCCACGGATGGACTTTTTGCGGTCTGCTCAAGCTTAGCACAGATGGAGAAATGATGCGTATTGCGATTCCCGCTGAAACGTTCTCAGGAGAAAACCGGGTGGCGGCAACGCCGGAAACGGTGAAGAAGATGGTTGCGGCGGGTCACAGCGTCGCGGTCGAGCAATCGGCGGGCGCCGGTGCGATGATTCGTGATCAGGAGTATGTTGCCGCCGGCGCCACCATCGCCGCCGACGCAAGTGCCGCGGGGTTGCAGGCCGACATGGTGCTCAAGGTGCGTGCCCCGTCGGCCGACGAGATCAGCACCATCCGGCAGGGGGCGGTGGTGGTGGCCACCTACTCCCCGTTCACCAACCCCCATCTGCGGGACTACGCCGACGCCAACTTCACCTGCTTCGCGTTGGAGCTGGTGCCGCGCATCTCGCGGGCGCAGAGCATGGATGTGCTCTCGTCGCAGGCCAACATCGCCGGCTACAAGGCGGTGTTGATGGCGCAGGAGTATTACCCCCACTTTATGCCGATGTTGATGACGGCGGCGGGCACAGTGCAACCGGCCAAGGTGCTGGTACTGGGCGCGGGGGTGGCCGGTCTGCAGGCGATCGCCACCGCGCGTCGCTTGGGGGCGACGGTCGAGGTGTTTGATGTGCGACCCGCGGCGCGTGAACAGGTGGAGAGCTTGGGCGCGCGGTTCATCGAGGTCGAAAGCGACGAGAGCGGCGAGGGCAGCGGGGGGTACGCCAAGGAGATGAGCGACGACTACAAGCGCCGTCAGGGCGAGCTGGTCGCGCAACACGCGGTCAAGGCCGACATCATCATCACCACGGCGCTGATTCCCGGGCGCCCCGCGCCGGTGTTGATCCAACCGGAGGTGGTGGAGCAGATGCGGATGGGGAGCGTGATCGTCGATTTGGCTGCCGAGATGGGGGGCAACTGTCCGCTGACGCGGAGGGATGAGGTGGTCAACCACGCCGGTGTGACGATTATCGGCGATAGCAACATCCCCTCCCGCATGGCGGCGGATGCCAGTAGCCTCTATGCCCGCAATCTTTTCAATTTTACGGCACTGTTGATCGACGATGCGGGGGAGTTGAAAATCGACCTCGACGATGAGATCATCGCCTCCACCCTGCTCTGCCGCGGTGGTGAGTTTATACAGTCGCAGTTTCTCGCTTCCCCGTTGCGACAAGGAGGAGCCTCCTGATGGAACAGCTTGCCGAAACCGTCACCGCCCACGCCGGCGTCGATCCCTTCATCTTCTTTTTCACCGTTTTCGTGTTGGCGGTCTTTGTCGGCTACCATGTGGTGTGGAATGTCACTCCCGCGCTGCATACGCCCCTGATGAGCCTTACCAACGCCATCTCCAGCATCGTGGTTGTGGGGGCGATTCTGGCCGCCGCGCCGTTGGAGATGGGAGCGCCGACGCTGCTGGGGTTGGGGGCGGTGATGCTGGCGGCGGTCAATATCGTCGGTGGATTCATGGTGACGCAGCGGATGCTGGCGATGTTCCGTAAGCGCGACGGAGGCAACTAGCATGCTCTCACCCAACATGGTCGCGCTGGCCTACCTCGCCGCCTCGGTGCTGTTGATTCTGGCGCTCAAGGGGCTCTCTTCGCCTGAAACCGCTAGGCGCGGTAACCTGCTCGGCATGGTCGGGATGGCGCTGGCGATCGCCGTCACCCTGCAGCTTGATGTGGTGCACAATTACGGCTGGATCATCGCCGCCTTTGTGGTGGGCGGGGTGATCGGCGGCATCGGTGCCAAGCGCATCTCGATGACGGCGATGCCGCAGTTGGTGGCCTTCATGCACTCGCTGGTGGGGCTGTCGGCGGTGTTGATTGCCATCTCCGCCATGCTCAATCCGGCGGGCTACGGCATCGCGGACGCCGCCGGTGGACTGCCGACCGGCAACCGTATCGAACTCTTCTTGGGCAGCTTCATCGGCATGATCACCTTCTCCGCCTCGCTGGTGGCCTTCGGCAAGCTGCAGGGGCTGCTCTCCGGCCGTCCCTTGGTCTTTTCCGGGCAGCACGGGCTGAATCTGCTGCTGGGGGTGGTGATGCTGATCGCCGGAATCCTCTTCTGCGTCAGCGGTAGTGGTACCGCCTTTGCCTTGATGCTGATGGTCGCGCTGCCGCTGGGGGTGCTACTGATCATGCCGATCGGCGGTGCCGACATGCCGGTGATCGTCTCCATGCTCAACTCCTACTCCGGCTGGGCGGCGGCGGGGATCGGCTTTACCCTCGGCAACACCATGCTGATCATCGCCGGGGCGTTGGTGGGCTCCTCCGGCGCGATTCTCTCCTACATCATGTGCAAGGCGATGAACCGCTCGCTGATCCATGTGCTGCTCGGCGGCTTCGGTGGCGAAGCGGCGGGGGAAGGCGGCGGGGGCGGCGGTGCCGCGGCGGATCGGCCGGTGAAGTCGGGCGCGCCGGAGGATGCCGCCTTCCTGCTGCAAAACGCCAGGAGCGTGCTCATTGTGCCCGGCTATGGCCTCGCGGTGGCGCGCGCGCAGCACGCCTTGAAAGAGATGGTGGATCTTCTGCTGGCGCGGGGGGTGCAGGTGCGGTTCGCCATCCATCCGGTGGCGGGGAGGATGCCGGGGCATATGAATGTGCTGCTGGCGGAGGCGGATGTGCCGTACGATCTGGTGCATGAGATGGATGAGATCAACTCCGAGTTCGCCGATACCGATGTGGCGCTGGTGATCGGCGCCAACGATGTGACCAATCCGGCGGCCAAGAACGATCCCTCCAGCCCGATCTTCGGCATGCCGGTGCTGGAGGTCGCCAAGGCGCGCCATGTGTTGTTTATCAAACGGTCGCTGTCGGCGGGGTATGCGGGGCTGGATAACGATCTCTTTTATCAGGATAACACCATGATGATCTTCTCCGATGCGAAAAAGGCGTGCGAAGCGCTGGTGCAGGCGCTGGATTAGCATGAGGATTTTACAAAAAATCGTCATCGCGGCCACGGATGGGTTCGGGGAAAGGATTCCCCTCCTACGAATCGTAGGAGCGGTTTCCAACCGCGAATTGCCACGGACGGACTTGTTGCGGTGGGATCAATCATGACGACTTCGCAAGAAGTCGGCATCGCGGCCACGGATGGCCGCGCAAACCGGGCGCTTGCGCAAGCAAGTGATTGGTTTGTAAGGGAAGTGAAAACCGCGATTTTCACTTCCCGTCAAGCAAAAAGTCCACGGACGGACTTTTTGCGATGGGATCAATCATGCGCTATGTGATTCTCGATACCGAAACCACCGGGCTCTCGCCGCAGCGGGGGCACCGCATGGTGGAGATCGGCGCCATCGCGGTACACAACCGCGAGGTGAGCGACGAGGTGTTTCACCGCTACATCAATCCGCAGCGCGATATCCCGCAGGAGGTGGTGCGCATCCACGGTATCGACAACGCGCGGGTCAAGGATGAACCCGGGTTCGCCGACATCGCCGAGGAGTTTCTCGCCTTTATCGACGGTGCCACGCTGGTGATCCACAACGCGGCGTTCGATCTGAACTTCCTGATGTATGAACTGGCGCTGGCGGGCAAGCGCGATATCGGCGACATGCCGGTGATCGACACGCTGGAGATGGCGCGCAAGCGGTTTGCTGGGCAGAAGAACGACCTCGATACGCTCTGTGACCGTTTCCAGATCGCCCGCGAGCATCGTGAACTGCACGGCGCGCTGCTCGACTCCGAGCTGCTGGCCGAGGTCTATCTGGCGATGACCGGCGGGCGGCAGTTTTCGCTGATGCTGGAGCAGCAGACGCGCACGGCCGCCAGCTATGTGCGGGGCAAGATGCCGGGGCGGCAGCCGGAACTGGAAGAGCTGCGTGAAACCGCGGCGCTTACCGGACGCAAGCTGCCGCCGGTCTCTAGGCCGGATCAGGAGGCGCACAGCCAGATGCTGGCGCGCATCTTCAAGGAGAGTGACGGCGCCTTGATCTGGCGCGATGCCCATGCGGAGTCGCTAGTGGCGGAAGGGGCGTTGGCATGATGCTGCCGAGCCCGGTGTTGATGGTCTGTTCCGCCAATGTCTGCCGCAGTCCGTTTGCCGAGCACTACTTTCGCCACCGGTTGCGGCAGGCGGGAGAGTATGCCGAGGTGTTCAGCCGCGGGATCATGGAGATGAACGGCACGGAGGTGCCGGAAGATGGGTTGACGGTGGCCGAGGAGATGGGCATCGACATGCGCCGTCACCGTTCCACCAAGCTGACCCCCGCCGACCTCGATCGCGCGGCGCTGGTGCTGGTGATGGAGAAGCAGCATCGGCAGTACCTGTTGCAGATGCGGCCGCAATATGTAGGAAAAATCTTCTTTCTGGGTCAGCCCACCGGGGGCGGCGAGGTGCCCGATCCGATGGCCAAGGGGGTAGAGGCCTACCGCGCCTCCTATCAGGTGATCGCCCGCGATGTGGATGCCTGGCTGAAGCGGTTCGGCATCGCATAGCAGCCATGTCGTTGCTCGATTACCTGATCATCGCCGTGGTGGGGCTCTCCATGGTGTTATCACTGTGGCGCGGCTTTGTGCGCGAGATCATCTCGCTGATCGGATTGGTGGCGGCGTTTCTGGTCTCCAGCCGCATCTCCGGCCAAACCGGGGATTTTCTCGGGCAGTGGATCACCAATGGCACCCTGGCGGATATCGCCGGTTTCGTGCTGGTGTTTGTGCTGGTGATGGTGGTGGTGGCCATCATCGGCATGTTTGTCCGTCGGCTGGTGGACGCGGCCGATCTGACGGCAACCGATCGCTCGCTGGGGATGCTGTTCGGTCTGGCGCGGGGCGGGTTGCTGGTGGCGTTGGGGTTTCTGATCTTCACCTCCTACGCCTCCCCCGATCAAAAGTGGCTGAAATCCAGCATGTTGGCTCCTTACGGGATCGACGCCGGCAATTGGCTCGGTCAGGCGATCCCGGAAGGGTATCCCTTCTCCCGCCAAGGGGGAGGCAAGCAGGTTGCGCCGTCGTTGTTGCCATCTTCCAAGCGGATTCCGGTGGTGGACAAGCAGGCGCTGGAGTCGATCATCAAGAAGCAGCTTCAGTAGCGATGTGGTGTGGAGTGTACCCCCGATGCAGCAGGATCCCATGACGCAGTTGGACGACCATTTTCACGATGAGTGCGGGGTGTTCGGGGTGTTCGATCAGTCCGAAGCCGCCAACTTGACCTACCTTGGGCTCTACGCCCAGCAGCATCGTGGGCAGGAGTCGGCGGGCATCGTCGCTACCGATGGCGAGCATTTTCACAGCCATCGCGATATGGGGCTGGTGGGCGATGTCTTCACCCCGGAGGATATCGCGCGGCTGAAGGGGCGCAGCAGTATCGGCCATGTGCGCTACTCCACCAGCGGCGAATCGGGGCTGCGTAACTGCCAGCCGTTCAGCTATCAGTATGCCCACGGCGGGATTGCGATGTGCCACAACGGCAATATCGTCAACGCCGGCGCGTTGCGGCGGGAGTTGGAGGAGGCGGGGTCGATCTTCCAGTCCACCTCCGATACCGAGGTGTTGATCCATCTTGTTGCCCGCAGCCAAGGGGTGACCACCGGAGAGCGGGTGGGCGAGGCGGTGATGCGGCTGGAAGGGGGGTTCTCGCTGCTGGTGCTGACCGAAACCAAGTTGTTGGCGATTCGGGATCGTCACGGTCTGCGGCCGCTGTCGCTGGGCAAGCTGGGGAACAGTTGGGTGGTCTCATCGGAGACCTGCGCCTTTGATCTGATCGGCGCGGAGCTGGTACGCGATGTGGCGCCCGGCGAGATGGTGGTGATCGACGGCGATGGCCTCCACAGCTACCAGCTGTTTGCGCCCGATCAATCCCGTTTTTGTGTGTTTGAGTACATCTACTTCGCCCGCCCCGACTCCACCATCGCCGGCACCAATGTCTATCAGGCGCGTTACAACATCGGGGTGGAGCTGGCGAAAGAGTCGCCGGTGGAGGCCGATTTTGTCATGCCGGTGCCCGATTCCGGCGTGCCGCCGGCGATGGGCTACGCTGCCGCCATCGGCTACCCATTCGAGCTGGGGATGATCCGCAACCACTATGTGGGGCGCACCTTCATTGAGCCTAGGCAGTCGATCCGCAACTTCGGCGTCAAGCTGAAACTCAACGCCAATCGCGCATTGATCGAGGGCAAACGGGTGGTGCTGGTCGATGATTCGATCGTGCGCGGCACCACCAGCCGCAAGATCGTGGAGATGGTACGCGCCGCCGGTGCCGCCGAGGTGCATCTGCGCATCTCCAGCCCGCCTACCACCAACTCCTGCTACTACGGCATCGATACCCCGGAGAGTAGCGAGCTGATGGCCAATCAGATGAATGTGGAGGAGATGCGCTGCGCGATCGGCGCCGACAGCTTGGCGTTTGTCTCGCTCGACGGGCTCTATCGGGCGGTGGGGCGCCCCCGTTGTCTCCACTGCGACGCCTGTTTCAGCGGGGATTATCCCGTTCCCGTGGAGATCGCGCCCTCGCCGCAACTCTCCCTGTTGCGCTATTTCAGTCGTCATAGCAAGTAACCCGCTGCCGGCGTGGGTGGCGGGGTTTGTTGCCGCCTCCAAACCGGAATCCGCTTCGCGCGAGGCCCGCATGGCGTGGGTGTTGGATCTTTTGGAGCAGCAGTTGCACCATCACAGCGGTGGCCCCTTTGCGGCTGCTGTCTTTGCCGGAGAGGCGTTAGCGCCGCTGGCGGTGGGGCTCAATCGGGTGGAAGCAACCTGCTGTTCGCACGCCCATGCGGAAATGGTAGCGCTGGCAGCCGCGGAACAACGCGTTGGCAGCTACAGCCTTGCCGGGGCATCGTGCCAGTTGGTGACCAGTTGTGAGCCTTGCGCCATGTGCTTCGGTGCGATTCCGTGGTCGGGTGTGGTGTCGTTGGTGTGCGGGGCGGCGAGCGAGGATGCGCGCGCGATCGGGTTCGATGAGGGGGCGAGGCACCCGCAGTGGCAACAGCAGCTTGCGCAGCGGGGGGTTGCGGTGCAAACCGGGGTGCATCGTGATCGTGCCCGGATGCTGATGGCGCGCTACGCCGCCGCCGGCGGCACCATCTACAACGGGATGGCGGGAAGTGCAGTGCCGGCTAGGATGCCGGCATGAATGCTGCTGCCGCGATGATTCGCACCGAACAGCTCACCAAGCGCTTTGGTGACATGACCGCGCTCAACCAAGTGGAGATCGCCATTCCCGAGCGGGCAACCACGGTGATCATGGGCGGTTCCGGTTCGGGCAAAACCACCCTGCTGCGGCTGATCTCCGGCTTGGAGCCGCCAAGCAGCGGCGCGATCTACTTTGAGGGCGCCGATCTGGCCCGCATCTCCCGCCGCGAACTCTACCGGTTGCGCATGAAGATGGGGATGGTATTTCAATATTCCGCGCTGCTGAACTCATTGACGGTAGAGGAGAATATCGCCTTCCCGCTACAGGAGCATACCGCGCTCGACGCGCGGGTGATCCGCACCATGGTCACCATGAAGCTGGAGCAGGTGGGGTTGCGTGGCTTCGAGCATCTGATGCCGTCGGAGCTCTCTGGGGGGATGGCCAAGCGGGTGGCGTTTGCGCGGGCGCTGGCGATGGATCCCAAGGTGGTCTTCTTCGATGAGCCCACCTCTGGGCTCGACCCGATTTCCGCCGGGGTGATCACCGACCTGATTCGCAACCTAACCCAGCTTACCCATATGACCTCGATCGTGGTGACCCACGATGTTCATGCGGGCTTGGCGATTGCCGACCATGTGATCCTGCTGTGGCAGGGCGAGGTGATCGCCGCCGGCACGCCGGAGTCGGTGCGCAACAGCGACGACGCTCGCATCGTGCAGTTTATCGAGGGGCGGCCGGATGGGCCGATCCCCTTTTCCCGCAGTGATACCAGCTATATGGATGATCTGCTTGCCAGGGAGGTCATAGCATGAACGGCGCGTTGAACCTGTGCGGCGCATTGGGGCGCTGGCTGCTCGGCGCGACCGAACGGGTCGGCGATGGCGCCGTGCTGTCGTGCCGGGCGCTGAGTGGATTGCTGATTCTGCCGTGGCAGGGGCGTCAGTTCGTGCTGCAGCTCTACGCCATCGGGGTGGGCTCGCTGGTCATCATCGCCATCACCGGCGCCTTTACCGGCATGGTACTGGCACTGCAGGGCTACTATTCACTGGCCAAGTTCGGTTCGGAATCGCTATTGGGCTCGGTGGTGGCGCTGTCGATCATCCGGGAATTGGGGCCGGTGTTGGCGGCGTTGATGATGACTGGACGCGCCGGTTCCAGCATTACGGCGGAGATCGGCATCATGCGGGTGACCGAGCAGCTAGATGCGCTGGAGATGATGGCGGTCAACCCGGTGCGGCAGGTGATCTTGCCGCGGATCGTGGCGACGCTGCTGGCGCTGCCGCTGTTGGTGGCGCTGTTCGATGTGGTCGGGCTCGCCGCCGGCTATGTGGTGGGGGTCGATCTGCTCGGGGTCAACGCCGGATCGTATGTCGGCGAAACCATCGACAAGGTCACCATGCATGATCTGACCACCGGCTGGGTCAAATCGTTCTGCTTCGCGGTGTTGTTGGGGTGTATCGCCACATTGATGGGCTACCGCGCCGTGCCCACCACCGAAGGGGTGGCGCAGGCCACCACCCGCGCGGTGGTGGTCACCTCGGTCGCCATTCTGATCGCGGACTATATCATTACTTCGTTTTTTCTGTAGGAGTCTCTATGCACCACTATCGGCGGGTTGAAATCGTTGTCGGCGCCTTTGTGTTGGCCGGGCTGGTGGCCATCGCCGGGATGGCGCTGCAACTGGGCAAGGTTGGCGGGCTGGGTGAGCAGGGTTATATCCTGACCGCCACCTTCGACGATGTCGGCGGAGTGCGGGAGGGGAGCGATGTGATGTTGGCCGGAGTGGTGATCGGCCATGTCAAAAAGGTGACGCTGGTGGATTCGGATAAGGCGAAGCTGACCATGCAGATCAATCACGGGGTGGAGCTGACCACCGACGCCATCGCCTCGATCCGCACCAAGGGGATCATCGGCGAGCGCTTCGTGCGCATCAGCCAAGGGGCGGATGAGGAGACCTTGCAGCCGGGCGACGCCTTTGACGACACCGAATCGGCGATCAACATCGAAGATCTGGTCAGCAAATATATTTTCAGCGGCACGTCGGATTAGCGATCGAAATGGCCAACTTATCAGTTGGATGTGTGGTCGATCGCAGGCGCATTGGCGCCGCCGTGCTTGACGGAATCGGCGCCTCTCGCTAGCAATCGCGCCCCTCGCTCCCATCGTCTAGCGGTCTAGGACGTCGCCCTCTCACGGCGAAAACAGGGGTTCGATTCCCCTTGGGAGTACCAATAAAAACAGCCGCTTACGAGCAATCGTGGGCGGCTGTTTTATTTTATGTCAAGGATGATCCCACCGCAAAAAGTCCACGGACGGACTTTTTGCGGTGTGCTCTTATCTCTCTCACCGAGAAGATTCAACAGGCCGATGCGAAGTGATGAGTGTGATCGCGGCGTGACGCTTTGTCCAAGCGCGGATCATCTGCATGATGGATGCCGCCTCCGCATCGGAGAGGGCGGCGTCGGGCTGTTCCATCAGCAGCAGGTCGCAGCCGCCAAGCGTCGCCCGTGCCAGCGCGACCCGCAGGGCATCCAAGCGGTGCAGCCGCAGCATGGGCTGATCCAGTGCGATATGGCCGCCCTGCCACTCCTCCAGCGCGCGTTGCATCCGCCGCGCATCGGCTGCCAGCGCGAAGCCGAGCTCCTCGGCGACGGTGATGCCCATCCACGGTTGTGGCCAGCAATCGAACCAGTAGCGCACGGCGGTAGCGGGGGCGGGCTGCCAGCGGATGCGAAAACGGGGGTGATCCTCTAGGCCGGCCAGCGCGCGCAGCAGCGGCCGGTCGCCAACCGGGCGCAGCAGCAGCTCGCCCGATTGCGCGTGGAGCAGCGGGCTGCCGTCATCGGAAGCGGTGATCGAAAGCGCGCGGACGGCGATGGGCTAGCCTGTTTTGTAGTTGCGCTGCAGGTCGCGCTTGATGTCGCGCTCTTTGGTCGCCTGACGCTTGTCATGCAGCTTTTTGCCCCGCCCCAGCGCCAGCTCGACCTTGGCCTTGCCGCGCTCGTTGAAGTAGAGCTTGAGCGGGATCAGCGTCAGCCCCTTCTCCTTCAGTTTGCCGATCAGCCGTTCGATCTGGTGGCGATGCAGCAGCAGGCGGCGCGAGCGGGCGGGGTCGTGCGGGTTGTTGCTGGAGGCCGGTTTGTAGGGGCTGATGTGGCAGCCGATCAGCTCCACCTGGCCGTTGCGGATGATGCAGTGCGCCTCGGTGAGGTTGCCGAGGCCCGCGCGCAGCGATTTCACCTCTGGGCCGAGCAGCATGATGCCCGCCTCCATCGTCTCCAGAATGTGATATTCGTAGCGCGCTTTGCGGTTGAGAATCGCCATCAGCGCTGCTCCTCGGATGCCGCGCGCCGCAAGATTTCGCGCGCGTCGCGGCAATCTTTTTCGATCTGGCGGGTGAGTGCCTCGCCGTTTTTGTAGGCGCGGTCTTCGCGCACGCGGCGGACGAACTCCACCCGCAACCGCGTTTTGTAGAGCTCGGGACTGGCGTCGAACATGTGGGTCTCCAGCACCAGCGTGCGTCCGGCAAAGGTGGGGCGGAAGCCGAGATAGGCGACACCGTCCCACGACGCCTCGCGGCCGTGGGCGCGCACAGCGTAGATGCCTGCCGGCGGATGCACCAGATCGCGCAGATCGAGGTTGGCGGTGGGAAAGCCCAGCTTGCGCCCGCGCTGGTCGCCGCGGCCGACATGGCCGCTGATCGAAAAACGCTGGCCGAGCAGCTCCGCCGCCAGATCGAGATCGGCCGCCTCGACCGCCGAGCGGATACGGCTGGAGGAGACGATGGCGCCGCGCATCTCGAAGGCGTTGGCCTCGCTGACGGTGAAGCCCATCGTGTCGCCGATGGCGCGCAGCTGATCGGCGTGGCCGCTGCGCTCTTTGCCGAAGGCGAAGTCGTAGCCGATATGGATATGGCGGAAGGCGAAGCGTTGGTGGAGCATGGAGACAAACTGTTCGGGGTCGAGCGACGCCAGTTGGTGGTTGAAGTGGAGCAGAAAGAGGCCGTCCACCCCGCAGGCGGCGATGCGTGCCAGCCGTTCATGCAGGTGACAGAGCCGCCTAGGTGCCTCGGCGGGGAAGAGCACCTTGCGCGGATGGGGGTCGAAGGTCACCACCAGCGCAGGCCCGTTGATCGCGCGCGCGTGGCCGATCAGCTCCGCCAATATCTGCCGGTGCCCCATGTGTACGCCGTCAAAATTGCCGATGGTAATGGCGCCACCGCGCAGTTCTTCAAGAATAGGGGAGGCGCGCCGAACGATTTTCATGGGTAACGACTTATGTTGAGGGGCGTGCGTTAGCCCGCCCTAGATTCTTGAATGGAATTTAATATATCTTGGGTTGTTGCTTTCGTTTGGATACCAACAACATCAAATGGTGATTTTTCTCTTTTTCTTTTTGATGTAATTGAAAAGATCGTACCATCCCTGCGACGAATTTCCACTTCTTCATTTAGGGCTGTGTTTAACAGCTCTGACAGATTCTGTCTAGCTTCTGAATAAGTAAAGACTTTCATTGTTTACTCCACCACATCAATCTTAAGATCATATGCAACTTGTTTCATTTTATCTTTTTCTGGCACATCCAAAACGACTTCGCAAGAAGTTGGCATCGCGGCCACGGATGGGTTCGGGGAAAGGATTCCCCTCCTACAGGCTGTAGGAG
>WFMN01000068.1 GCA_015489095.1 Mariprofundaceae bacterium
GCTCAACGCCTCGTCGTCGCTGCTCCCCGCCGGCAGATCCTCAAAATGGACCACCGACATCGCCCGCACCTGATCAAGACGCATACGGTACTCGGCAAGATCAATCCCTAAAAACTCCGCGATCTCCGCCTCTTCCGCCGGTCTTCCCTGCTGCTGCTCGATCTCCGCCATCGCCTGCTGCAACTGCCGTGACACATCGCGCAGCCCGCGCGGCATCCAGTCGAACGCGCGCAGATAATCGACCATCGCCCCACGCACCCGGTAGGCGACAAAGGTGTTGAACTGCACATCCCGGCTAGGGTCGTAACGGCTGGCGGCATCCAGCAGCCCCAGCACGCCGGAGTTGATCAGGTCGTTCATCTCCACCGAATCCGGCGTGCGCCGCATCAACTGACCGGCATGGAAACGGATCAGCGGCAGATACTCCTCTAGCAGCGCCTCCGGCTGCAGCGACTCCGCCTGCGCGGCTTGATCGTAGGGGTTACTCACCGTTTACCACGCTTCTTGGCATCATCGTTCCCCTCGTCCTCCTCCTGTTCCGGTTGCGGCATGGTGGGTAGCAACTGGTTGAGCCACGACAACATCATGCCGATCCAAGCACCAGCCCCCCCCAACACCGCCACCCGGATCACGGTGTCGTAAAAACCGATACCGACCACCATGCAGATGGCAAACCCGATCAGGACACCACAGGCACCACCAAAAGCAGCGACATGCGAAGTGTTCATCGCAACTCACTCCAGCCCTTCGCTCAGGGCGTGCTCCCAGAAAAACTGCAGACCGCTGCTGCGGGAGCTGTCCCGCGGACGGGAAAGTATCGCATCCATGGTGCGGTTCAAGTGATCCACCAGTTGTTCGCTCCCCACCTTGGGCAGCAGCTTCTGCGCCTGAATCGCCCGGCGCACATCGGGATGGGGCGGCAGGTTGCCGACATAATCGAGGTGCACATCCAGATAGCGATCCGCCACGCTGAGCAGACGGCGGAAAGCGATCTGCGCGTCCACCGCCTCGGCCTGATTGATCATCACCATAAAACGGCGTACATCCCGCATGTTGGAGAGCACCTTGATCAGGGCGTAGGCATCGGTCAGCGAGGTGGGATCGGGGGTCAGCACCACCAGCGAGCTCTCGGCCGCCGACACAAAGTAAAGCACATTATCCCCGATTCCGGCGGCGGTATCGATCAGCACCAGATCGTAGTTACGCCCCAAATCCCGCATCTCGTCGATCATCACCTGCTGCTGATCGCTGGAAAGGGAGGTGAGCTCATGAAACCCACTACCGCCGGGCAGCACATCAAAGCCATACCCCGACGGCACCAGAATATCCGCCAGCGACTTGCCGCTGGTCACCACATCCTGGATCGATCCGGCGGGAGAGATACCCAGCATCACATCGACATTGGCCAAGCCCAAATCGGCATCGAGCAGCAGCACCCTTTGTCCCTTCTCCGCCGCCCGCGCGGCCAAGTGGAGCGAGGTGAAGGTTTTGCCCACACCGCCCTTGCCGCTGCTGATCGCGATCACCCGTGGAGTCTCATTCTGGTTCATTTCTCTTTCTCCTGTATCTTACTTAGAGAGTAAGGTCGTCATCGATTTCGGTGACAACCACCCCAACTGCCCGGGAATATCGGTGCCGAAGGTGCAGTAGCAGAGCTTAAGCCGTGACGGAATCGCCCAGTTGATCATCTTGCCACAACGCCCGCTCTCATCGAGCTTGCTAAAGGCGAGATGGCTCACCCCAAGCGCCTTGGCCTGCGCCAGCAGCGCCTCGCCATCGGCCTCGTCCAGATTGGCGGGCAACACCATCACCCGCGCGGCATCGGTAAAGCCATTCCACAACTGGCGCGCCTGCCGGGTAGCGGCGGTCAACCGCGGAGCGAGCCCCGCCGTATCCACCAGCACCAGTTGCGCCGAGGCCACCTGCGCCATCGCCCGCGGCAGATCCTCCACCGCACGCAGCACCGCAAACGGCGCACCCAACACCTCGGCGTAGCTGCGAAACAGGTCGCTCCCGCCCATCCGCTCGGCGTCGGTAGTGAGCAGCGCCACCCGCACCCCCTTGAGGCTGTAGTGGGTAGCCAGCTTGGCCGCCAAGGTGGTTTTGCCCGCGCCCGAGGGGCCGACCAGAATCAGCGTGGTGCGTTGCTTGGTAGGATCCATCGATTCCGACCAGCGCATCTGCTCCCGCCCGATGGGGGCGCCGGCCGCGAAGTCGGCCGCCAGCTCCGCCGCGAACCCAGGCGCCACCCCCTTCGCCAGCAGGCGGTCAAACGCCTCGCGCTGCAACTGATCGGGCAGCGCCAACCGCAACTGGTTGGCCTCGTAGCGCTCCATCCCGCTGACCAACCGCTCCAGCCGCGCCATCGACGACTGTAGCATCTCCGACGATCCGGCAACGGTTGCGGCCGCCGCGTGATCACGACGCCCATACCCCTCCACCAGCGGCGAGTTCGGATGCGGCGCGAGGTTGCTCGCCTTGGACGGCGCCTGCGCATCGGGGGTCGCGTCCAGCGCGGCATGCACCTGCCAGATCACCTTGCCGGTGGCATCCTCGCTCTTCTTGCGATCGAGGATCACCGCCTCCGGCCCCAACTCGCGGCTCACCAGCGCCATCGCCTCGTGCAGGCGGGGCGCGGAGAAGATTCTAACCCGCATCGCGCAAGCTCACGGAGGCAACCGCCTGCACCACCGTCGTGGAGGGCACCTCGGCAATCGACAGTACCGCAATCCGGTTCATCACCTTCAACAGCGCGTTGGCCAATGGATAACGCAACGCGCCGGTGGTCAAAATCACTGGCGAATCAATGCCATGGGTGGCAATCGTATCGTTTAGGCGGGTCACGAAGCGCTGCCAGTAGTTGATATCCAGCGGCAACGGCAACTCGCTGCCCTGCTGGCTCACCCGCTCGGTCATCATCTGTTCAATCTCCCCATCCAGCGTGATCACATGCAACTCCCCCTGCTCGTTGGCGTGCGACTCCACGATGGTACGCCCCAGCCGCATCCGCACCATCTCCACCATCGTCGTCAGATCGCGTTGTTCGGACATGCCGTCCGCCAGCGTCTCCACGATCAACAGCAGATCGCGAATCGGAACCCACTCCCGCAGCAACCGCCGCAGCACATTCTGCAGCAGACCGATCGACACCGGATTGGGGATCATCTCCTCGACCACCTTGGGATGGCGCTCCTTCAGCGACTCGACCAGCTCGGTCACCTGCACCCGATCGAGCATCTCGTAGGCGTGTTTACGCAGCACCTCGGTGATGTGGGTCACGATCACCGTCGAAGGCTCCACCACGGTATAACCGGAGATCTCCGCCTGCTGCCGCTGATCCGGGCCGATCCACAGCGCCGGCAGCCCGAACGCGGGCTCGGTGGTCGCCGTTCCCTGCACCGGCGGCCCGCTCAGGTTCCCCTCCAACGCCATCAGGTTGCGCGGCCGGATCTCACCCCTCGCCACCTCGGCTCCGCGGATCATCACCCGGTAGTCGCCGACGCCGAGTTGCAGGTTATCCTTGATATGCACCGGAGGAAGAATAAAGCCCATATCTTGGGTCAACTGTCTGCGCACGCTCTGCAGCCGCTCCAGCAGGTTGCCCTCGGCGCGCCCCTCGACCATGTCGATCAGGCCGTAGCCCACCTCGATACGGATCGGATCGACCACCAGCAATTCGGAGAGCGGCGCCTCCTCGGCCCGCACCGGCCCTGCCTGCTCCACCTCGGTCGCCAGTTGCTGCGCCGCCACCTCTTCCTTGCGCTCCGCCTCGCCCTGTAGATACCAACCGGTGATCCCCAACCCGGCCGCGATCAACATGAAGGGGATAAACGGCATGCCCGGCACCACGCTGAGCAGCACGACCGCCCCAGAGGCGACATAGTAGAGCTTGGGATAGCGGGTAAACTGCTCGCCCAACTGCACCTGAATGGTGTCGCCGGCACCGGCGCGGGTCACCACGATGCCGGCGGCGGTCGAGATCACCAGTGCCGGAATCTGCGACACTAGGCCGTCGCCCACCGTCAAAATACTGTACACATCCATCGCTTCCGACAGCGCCATCCCCTGCTGCCCCGAGCCGATGATGATCCCCGCGATCAGATTGATGGCGGTGATAATCAGCCCGGCAACCGCATCACCGCGGACAAACTTGGCGGCGCCATCCATCGCGCCATAAAACTCCGACTCCTTGGCCACCTCCTGCCGGCGCGCCTTGGCGGTCTCCTCATCGATCATCCCGGCGTTGAGATCGGCGTCGATCGCCATCTGCTTGCCCGGCATCGCATCGAGGGTGAAGCGGGCGGCCACCTCAGCAATACGGGTGGAGCCCTTGGTAATCACAACGAAATTGATCAAGACCAGAATCAGGAAGATGATCACCCCGACCACGGTGTTGCCACCAACCACAAACTGGCCGAACCCCTCGATCACATGGCCGGCGGCGTCGGGTCCGTTCTGCCCGTGCAGCAGAATCAGCCGCGTCGTCGCCACATTCAACGACAGGCGGAACAGGGTGGTAAGCAGCAGGATGGTCGGAAAGGAGCTGAACTCCAACGGCTTCAAAATATAAAGCGAAGTCAATAGGATAATGATGCCTACCGACAGGTTGATCGCCAGCAGCACATCCATCAACCACAACGGTAGCGGCACCATCATGATCATCAGCACCAGCAGCACCCCGCCGGCCAACATCACATCGGCGTGGCGGGAGATCGTGCCGAACTTCAGAGCTAACGCCGCCTGCATCCCAATGCCCTAATTCATGCTCGCGACTTTGGCGACATAAGCCTCCGCCTGATACAACACCCGGCTCTTGAACTGCGCGCGGTCATGCTGCAACTGCGCTAATTGATCACGATCCAGCGTAAAGGCGTACTCCAGCGCATCCTTGTAGCCGTTGGCATAGGCAACACGGATCATGCTTCGATCCGAGGCACGCAATCCAGAGTAGGCGTAGCCGGCACCAAAGAAAAAAACCGTGCCCACCGCCAGCAACCCCACCAGCCACTTGGGCACAACAACGGTTTCACGCATCCCGCATATCTCCTTCAATCGATCGCTCCAATCTTAAACGCAAACAGCTTGTCCCGTAGCAGCTCCACCTTCGCCTCATCATCCACCTTGAGGTCGAACACCTGCTGCATGTCAGCAATCTTTTGCCTCCAAGACCCGTGGGTGTGAAGGATCGCCGTGTACAGTTTCTCCAACTCATCCTTCCGGCGCAAACTGATCGGCTCCTCACTCAAGTCGCCGTCAGACATCCCCTTCAGTAACAAACGGATACGGTACGCGGGTCCTGCAATTCTGAATGACTCCAACACCCCGAACAAGACGCTCACCACAACCACCAACGCCACCGCCAACAACAAATAGGGCCATAGATTGGCAACGATCCAAGGGATATCCGGCATGGATGCAAGCGAGTCTGTAGCCGATCTGGAAAAAGGGTCGGGCTGAGCAACATGGCGCTTCATCAGTGACAGCACAACCAGCACGCCCACCATCGCGAAGAGCACCACCAGCACCCCCATGGCCGTCACTTTTTTGACAAAACGGTACTGAAAAACCGGATCAA
>WFMN01000069.1 GCA_015489095.1 Mariprofundaceae bacterium
GTTTTGGGCAGGTAGGTGGCGGCGTAAAAGGGCTTACGGTCGGGGGTGAGCACCACATTGAGCGGCCAGCCGCCGTTGCCGTTCATCATCTGCGCCACCTGCATGTAGATGTGGTCGATATCGGGGCGCTCTTCCCTGTCCACCTTGATGCTGATGAAGGTGGCGTTCATCGCTCTTCCCACCTCCGGGTCTTCGAACGACTCCTGCTCCATCACATGGCACCAGTGGCAGGTGGAGTAGCCGATCGACAGGAAGATCGGCTTATCCTCCTTGCGGGCGCGGGCAAACGCCGCTTCGCCCCACGGGTACCAGTCAACCGGATTGTGGGCGTGCTGTTGCAGATAGGGGCTCGATTCGTGAATCAGGTGATTATCCGCCGCCATCGCCACACCTCCGGTTGTGAGCAGGATGAGTTGAACCACAAAGGCACGAAGGCACAAAGGTGAACATGTCATACCGCCCGCCCCGCCGTCATACCGGCGTAGGCCGGTATCCATAAGCACCGAGGCTCATATGGATTCCGGGTCAAGCCCGGAATGACGGCCTTCTTTGCTCCGTCCCTCCGCGCCTCCGCGGTGAAAAAATGAACCACAAAGGCACGAAGACACAAAGGGAAACATGTCATGCCGCCCGCCCCGCCGTCATACCGGCGGAAGCCGGTATCCATAAGCACCGAGGCTCATATGGATTCCGGGTCAAGCCCGGAATGACAGCGCGCGCTCGCTTCTTTCTCTTCTTCGTGTCTTTGTGCCTTCGTGGTTCAAAAATATCCCGCTAGTTCTTCGACTTATCGACGATCTTGGAATCACCGATCCAGCTCATCATGCCGCGCAGACGGGCGCCGACCTGCTCGATCTCGTGCTCGGCGGCCAAGCGCCGCTTGGCGTTCATGCTGATCTTACCGGAGTTACACTCCTCGACGAAGTCGCGGGCGAAGGTGCCGTCCTGAATCTCGCGCAGCACCCGCTTCATCTCCGCCTTGGTATCGTCGTTGATGATGCGCGGGCCGATCTTGAGATCGCCATACTCGGCGGTGTTGGAGATGGAGTAGCGCATGTTGGCGATCCCCCCTTCGTAGATCAGATCGACGATCAGCTTCATCTCGTGCAGGCACTCAAAATAGGCCATCTCCGGCGGGTAGCCGGCCTCGGTCAGGGTCTCAAAACCGGCGGTAATCAGCGCGGTAACGCCGCCGCACAGCACCGCCTGCTCGCCGAAGAGGTCGGTTTCGGTCTCGTCGCGGAAGGTGGTTTCGATGGTGCCGGCGCGGGTACCGCCGTTGGCGCAGGCGTAGGAGAGCGCCACCGCCTTGGCGTTGCCGGAGGCGTTTTGATGGACGGCGATCAGGCTCGGCACCCCGCCGCCCTGGGTGAAGGTGTGGCGTACCAAGTGGCCGGGTCCCTTCGGCGCCACCATGATCACATCGAGATCGGCGCGCGGCTGGATCATCGCGAAATGGATATTCAGCCCGTGGGCGAAGGCCAGCGTCGCCCCCTGCTTGAGGTTGGGCTCGATGGTCTCTCTATATACCGCCGCCTGATTCTCGTCGGGCAGCAGCACCATCACCAGATCGGCGCCGGAGACCGCGTCACCCAACGCCTTCACCGTTAGACCAGCCGCTTCCGCCTTGGCCCACGAAGCGGAGCCTTCGCGCAGGCCGACGGTGACATCAACGCCGGAATCCTTCAGATTCAGCGCATGGGCGTGCCCCTGCGAACCGTAACCGAGGATGGTTACCTTTTTACTTTGGATGATCGAAAGATCAGCATCGTCATCGTAATAAACGGTCATTGCCATGGCTGTAAGCTCCTTGCTGTAGGTTTGAAATTAGGCGCGGGATACTAGGAGTTTTGGTGAAGAAACAACAGAAAGTGGCGCATGGGCGGGCGAAAAAGTCGTTGGGACAACACTTTCTGGTCGATCCTCACGCCATCGCCACCATCGTATCGGCGGTTCCCCGCGGGGCGACGGTGGTGGAAATCGGTCCCGGTCGTGGTGCCATCACCGACCATCTGCGCGCCCGTGCAGGCGCGCTGGTGGTGATCGAAAAGGATGACCAACTGGCCGCCCATTGGGCGCGACAGGCGGAGGAAGATCCCCGGCTGCAGGTCGCCCACGGCGATGTGATGGAACGGCTGGAGCCGGTGGTGGCGGCGCACCGACCGCAGTGGATTGTCGGCAACCTTCCCTACAACATCAGCGGCCCGTTGACCGCGCTGCTGGTGGCACGCAACTTGGAGGGGGGGATGGTGCTGATGTACCAGCGCGAGGTCGCCGAGCGGATCGCCGCCGAACCGGGCTCCGGTCGCCTCTGCGGAGGGATCAGCGTCATCAGCCGCTACTGCTGGAACATCGACACCCTGCTCACTCTGCCCGCCGATGCCTTCGACCCGCCACCCAAGGTGGAATCGGCGGTGCTACGCTTCACCCCCAACGGAACCTGTTTCGATCAACGCACCTTTCTCGCCCTGCAGCGGTGCGTGCGCACCGGTTTCGCCCATCGGCGCAAAACGGTGGCCAACAATTTCCGTGGCCTCTGCAACGACGCCATCTGGCAGCAGTGTGCCATCGACCCCACCTTGCGGCCTGAACGGCTGACCATGGCCCAGTGGATGCGGCTGGCTTCCACCCTCCCGCCGGCATAAAGTGGTGAAAACGGCCGCAAACAACTAGCTTGCGCGACCTTTTGACAGATTGTCTTTCAGCCACATGCTGGAACTGTTCAGATCGCCCATGGTTTGTTCGATAGCAAGGCGAACAAGCGCAGTGTGCTTACTCGCACATGAGCATGTTCAACGCAGCTATCGGGCAAAGCATGGGATGGGCTGAATAGTTACGACAGATTTTGCCTACCCGATGAGGAACAAATGACAGCCGAACTCAATGATTTAAAACAAGAGATGCGCTCCGCGCAGGTCACCGCGTGGATCCTGGCCAACAAGCAGCTGCTCGGCGCCGTGGCGGCGGTGTTGGTGATCACCCTGCTGGCCACCAGCCTATGGATTGAGCGCAGCAAGGCGCAGCGCGAATCGGCCGCCGTGCTCTACCACCAGGGGCTGGCCATGCCCGACCTGACCAAGCGCAAGGCGCTGCTGGAGACCATCGTGCGCGACTACCCCCACACCGGCTACGCGCCGATGGCGCTGTTCCAACTGGTGAGCCTGGATGAGGCCAAGGCGCAGTCCTATCTGGAGCAACTGCTCGACAGCGACGCCCCGCCGGAGCTGAAGTGGCAGGCGCGCCTCGACTTGGCTGAGCGGCTGATCGCCACCGGTCACAAGGATCAGGCCGCCCCACTGCTCAACGAGAAGGTGGGCAGGGAGTATGACCAGCTCCGTTTCTACCTGTTGGCTCAGGTGGCAAACGACGCCACCGCCAAGCGGCAGGCGCTGCAACAGGCGCTCGATGCCCCCTCCCACGACGAAACGCTCAAATCCACCATCGAATCCGAACTTGCCGCCAGCCGCTAACACCGTGGGAAAGCGCGCCCTTATCGCATCGCTCCTGCTGCTCCTCTCCGGCTGCGGCACCATCCACCACCTACTGCCGTGGCATGATGATGCCGACACCGCCGAACAGGCGGCAGAGCAGGCAACGCCCCGGCTGACACCGCCGGAGATTGTCTGGCGGCGCAACCTCGACTACCTCCCCTTGGGCGGCGTGCACGCCTTTAGCCAGCCGGCGGTCATCAAGCTCCGTAACGGCCATCTGGCGGTGGCTGCCGGTGGCGAAGACCGCTTCGTACACATCCTCGATCTGGCCACCGGCTCCGAGTTGCACCGGATCGCGGTCGATGAGGCGGTGGAGTCGGGCACCCTGCAGCTCGCCAACGGCTTGGTGGTCGTCGGGGATATCACCGGCAATCTCTACGGCATCGACCCGGACAACGGGGTGATCGGCTGGCGCATGCGTCTCTCTACCCTGCTTTTGGGCAGGCCGGTGCCCATCGGCAACGATTTTCTGCTGCAAACGATGGACAACCGCATCTACCGCATCTCGGCGAACGGCCACAAGATCTGGAGCTTCGACGGCTATCCGGGCGGCATCTCCATGCATGCCACCCCCTCGCCGCTGGTCGATTCCGACCACCATCGCGTGCTCACCGTGCTCTCCACCGGGGATGTGCTGGCGCTCAACGCCGACAACGGCGACCTGCTGTGGCGTAAGCAGCTACTGCTCAACGCCGATGCCGCCGTGTTGAGCGAGATGAAGGCGCCGGTCGCCGATGTGGTGCGCGTTCCCGACCTCCACTACGGTGTCGATCATCTGGCGTCGGCGCTGCTGGTGCCGTTTTACCAAGGTGATCTCCGGCTGCTCGACGCCGACCGCGGAGAGCAACGCGCCTCGCGCACCCTGTCACTGCGCGCATCGCCACTGCTGGTCGATCACACCCTGCTGCTGGCCGATAGCAGCGGCACGCTGCGCGCCATCGACACCGCGAGCGGCGATACCCGCTGGAAGGTCGCCCTCAGCGACCACGAGTTGACCGGCGTCACCCGCTGGCAGCGGCAACTGTGGGTCGGCGACAACGGCGGGCACCTCTACCGCCTCACCTCCTCCGGGCACAGGCTGGGTGCGGTCACCCTGCCCGGCAGTATCAATCGCGCTCCGATCCCCACCCCGTCCGGCGTGATCGTCCGCACCAGTCGGGGGGGGATCTATCTGATCCACTAAGGCGCCATGCTCCCGGTCGTCGCCATCGTTGGTCGCCCCAATGTAGGGAAATCGACCCTGTTCAACCGCCTGATGGGCGAGCGCAAGGCGATCGAAGGGGATCGCCCCGGGGTGACGGTGGATCGGCTGGAGATGGCCTGCCAGTTATCGCCGAGCTGCCGCA
>WFMN01000070.1 GCA_015489095.1 Mariprofundaceae bacterium
CTGCTGCGCTCCACTCGAACGGCCTCGCTCCGTGAATCCGCTTCTGCGATGCTCGAGGCTCAACAGCTGACGCGTTATATTCAAAATGGATTGATTTAATAAGGAATAGTTGCTATCGTTTTATAAATCCAACCACGGAGAGAATTTGCAATGCCGACGATTTCAATGTTTTATGGTATAATTATTCGTATGTACTGTACTCCTTCGGAGCATAACCCGCCCCATATTCATGCGTATTTCCAAAACGATAAAGCAGTTGTAAATATTGAATCTTGTGAGATAACAGCAGGTTCTCTGCCTAAAAAGAAAGCGAGGTTGGTGTTGGCATGGATAGAGATACATCAAGATGAATTATTGGCAAATTGGGAATTAGCATCAAATGGCGAGCTTCCATTTAAAATTGATCCGCTTAAGTAGGAGAACATCATGTATTTGGCCGTTAAAAATGTAACCCCTCTTCCCAATTATAAGCTTCTACTCAAGTTTGAGAATGATGAAAGTAGAATTTTTGATGTTCAACCTTATTTGAATATTGGTAAGTTTTCAGAGTTGAAAAGCGTTAGTTTATTTAATTCTGTGAAGGTGAGTTTTGATTCAATTGAGTGGGCAAACCACTTGGACTTTGCTCCAGAATTTTTGTATGAAAAAAGTATTGCTGATTCGAAAATGGGAACGGGGTCAGGCGTGACATCTTGATATAACACATGGGTGTTTTAAGCGTTCGCCTGTGGTTGGAGGGTGTAATCGGCGAAGGTTTGTTCCTCCTGCTGGTCGAGATAGAGCTGGCGTAGCTGGAGCCTTACCGGAGCGGAGAGGGGATCGCGCAGCAGGGTCTCCATGTGCCCGCCGCCGAGCAGGGTGTGGTGGCTGGTGAGAAAGAGCCTGTCGAGCGAGCCGGTGGTGAGCAGCGTGTGCAACACCCCGCAGCCGGCGATGGCGTAGCCGCTGGCGTGGTGCCGGTCGCGCATCCATTGGCGGACGGTGGTGCCGGCCGTGAGCGTAACCCCCGCCGCAAGCAGGCGCCGGCGCCGTTGTGGGTCGTTTTGGCCGCCGGTCAGCACCGTGATGTTGCGCCCGGCGAAAGGGGCGAGCGCCTCCGGCGGAATCTCCAGCGAGCGCGACAGAATCAGGATATCCGGCTGGGGCGAAAGCCCGTGCGCTGCGCGCCACGCCAGCAGATCGTCACTATCCACCGGCAAGAGCGCCTGCGCCTTGCCCCGCGCCAACTGCCGAAAGTAGCGCGCCGAGGTGATCATCACGCTGCTCTGCGCCGCCAGCTCCTGATAGAGCCGCCAGTCGCGCGGGTTGGCGATCGCCGCCGGCACCGCCATCTCCCCACTCCCGTCATCCACCGCGATGCGCCCGTCCAGACTACTGATAAAATTGGCGTAGATCAGCGGCTCGCCATCCGCACCGTGCTGCAAGCCCAAGCCAAGATAGCTGCCCCGCAACGGTTGCGACCCGCCGCCAGCCGGAAAAAGCCGAATCAGCGCGATGCCGCCCCCTCACTATCCGAAAGCTCGCGCTCGATCTGCTCGATGCTGGGTAGGCTACTTTGTAAATCGGCGGGAAGAGCCTTGGTTAGCTCGTAACTGGAAACCCCGATGGGTTTGTCCACACCACGCAATGCATATTCCGCCAGAATGCGGTTGGGCTGCTGGCACAGAATAAGGCCAATGGTGGGGTGATCGTTTTTGTGGCGCAATTGATCATCGACCACGCTGCAATAGAAATTCATCTTTCCCGCATATTCGGGTTTGAAATTGCCACGCTTGAGCTCGATCACGACATAACAACGCAAATTAAGGTGATAGAACAACAGGTCGATATAGAAATCCTGCTCCCCGATATCGATGTGGTATTGCCGGCCAACGAATGCAAACCCCTGCCCCAACTCCAGCAGAAATTTTTCAATGTGTGCAACCAATCCCGTTTCCAATTCTCGTTCGTGGAAGTCAGCTTCTAGGGTGAGGAAATCGAACAGGTAGGGATCTTTCAGCGTTTGCTGCACCAGATCGGATTCCGGTGCTGGCAGGCGTTGGGCAAAGTTCGAGGTGGCTTTTCCCTGCCGATGGTGGGCAGCAGATTCGATCTGCATCACCAGAACGTTTCGGCTCCAACCATGTTCAACGGCAGCTTGCATATACCACTGACGCAAAGGCAGGTCTTTAACCTTGCTTATCAGCTCGGCGTGGTGTCCCCACGGAAGTGCCTGAACGAGTTTCGCCGGAAAAAGTGCCGCAGCGTGTGGCACTGTCGGGGGTGTCTCTGTTTGTGCCACTGTTTGTGGCACAAATTCAAGATGTGGGTACTCACGGTAAAAGGCCAGCATCCGTTTAATGTTGCGCTCTGAAAACCCCTTCTCTTTAGGGAGCTCATTGTGCAGATCGCGGGCAAGACGGGGAATGATGCCAGCACCCCAGCCCTCTCTTTTTTGACGCTGATCAATCAGTGCCCCGATTCCCCAATAGAGACGAATCAATTCAGCATTGACCGCCAGTATAGCACGGGTCTGGGCATGGCGAATACGGTGCTTGATATCGCCCAACAAGCTGGCATAGCCCTCTGGAGGTGTTGTCATGCGGGCGAGATCATCACGCATATCACACCGTTTTGGACAAGGCTTCAGCCGTCACCAACCGATTACCCCGCCAGCAGCTCCTTCAGCCGTTGGTTGACCAGCGCCGGGTTGGCCTTGCCCCGGCTCGCCTTCATCACCTGGCCGACAAAGAAGCCGAACAGCCGCTCCTTGCCGCCACGGTAGGCGGCAACCTGATCGGGGTTGGCAGCCAGCACCTCCTCGATCATGGCGTCGATGGCGCCGCTGTCGGTCACCTGCTTCAACCCCTTGGCCTCGATGATGGCATCGGCGGAATCGCCGCTTTCCAGCATCGCGTCGAGCACCTCCTTGGCGATCTTGCCGGAGATGGTGTTGTCGGCGATGCGATCGAGCAGGCCGGCCAGCGCCTCCGGGCTGACCGGCGAATCGCCGATCTCCT
>WFMN01000071.1 GCA_015489095.1 Mariprofundaceae bacterium
GACACCCAGGAGGAGGGGAGGAGGAGGGTTGGATGCCGGAACGGGGCGAATGATGACGCGACCGGGTGATGGCACGATGAATCGCGGATTAAAAGATTGTAATCTCCGAGCAGATCGCAACAAGTCCATCCGTGGCAATTCGCGGTTGGAAACCGCTCCTACAGCCCGTAGGAGGGGAATCCTTTCCCCGAACCCGTAATCTCCGAGCAGATCGCAACAAGTCCGTCCGTGGCAATTCGCGGTTGGAAACCGCTCCTACCGCCTGTAGGAGGGGAATCCCTTCCCCGAACCCATGCCCCCTTCTTGCGAAGTCGCCAGTGCTTAAACGGCAGCCTCAGCCTCGTGTCGGCACTGCAGCGCAAACAGCAGCGACTCCTTTTGATAAAGCGCCGATCGCCACGCCGTGGTTTGGTAGCCGCAAAAGAGGATATTCATCCCCTCTGCGAGTCCGACCGAAGGTCCGGGCAGCAGTCTCTCTTCCCCATCTTTTTCGGTGAGCAGGGCGATTTGTGGCAGCGGTTCATCGGGGTGCCACGGATCTTTCAGCAGTTGTCCTAGGCATAGCGGCACACCTGTCCGCAACAGCTCGGCTACCGCGGGGGCTTCCCGCTCATCCAGCCGAACCTGCCAAGTTTCGAACTCATCCGCGGCAACACGGGTGGCCACCCGCTGCATCAGCCGATTGACATGCTTTTCCGATATCTGAGCGATTTTGTTCGTGAAGTTGTGTAGCAGAGGTGTCGATAACCATGTGTAGGCCTTTCTTGCCACCAGTGCATTGCACTGCATTCGCAGATCAATCGCCGCACTGTCGAACAGCGGGTCGTTTGCTCGCACAACCTGTCGCGCAATGCAGAAGATCTTGGGGTTGAGTTTGCGCGCGGACATGATGATGGAGAGGTTGTCTATATCGTCACCCGTGGCGGCAATGATGCCGGCGGCCTGTTCCACACCGGCGGCGATCAGGTTGTCGGTATCGATACCGCGTCCTACTACGGAGCGTTCCGGCAACGGATGCTGTTCAGGATGGGCGTCGATTACGGTGATTTGTCCACCGGCATGCGCCAGTCGATCAAAGAGTGTCCGTCCTAGTCGTCCAAATCCGCAAAGAATCCAAGGTTGATCGGCCAGCGCCGCCAGCCGGGTTGCCACCTCGACCGGATCGTCCCCTTCCATCAGCAGGCCACGAAAGCGGAAATGGTTCGGGTGGCACATCGCTTCGACGAGGTCATCGGCGAAGATTTCAAAGGGGTTGATCACATGCTCTACACCGAATGCGCGCATGTTTTCAACAGTTTCTGGATATTCGGAACGGGCAACCACCGGGATGTCGGGGTGCAACAGACGGGTGGTCATCGCCACCTTAAGATTGGCGCGGTCATCATTGGTGATCGCCGCCACCGCCCGGCACATGGGGTGCTTTAACCCCGCTTTGATCAGGTGTTCCGAATCGCTGGCATCCGCGCCCAAGCCCGGCACATAGAGGTTTAGGTCTTCCACGGTCAATTCGTTGACGGATGTCTGGTCGATATCGACCACCACGCACTGCCGAAACTCCCGCGTCAATTTGCCAACCAGCAGGTGACCAGTTGCGCCGTAGCCGCAAATCAGAAAAAACGGTTCGCGCAGGTTGCGTACATAGCGTGCGAATGAGGCGTGAAACACCGTTTCCTTGAACACATCATCCTGCATCAATGTCAGGATGGATCCGAACGCGTACAACCAGCCGACAACCGTGGGATAGATGCACAGGGTAACCCAAAACCGCTGTTCGGGGGTAAAGGCGTGGGGAATCTCGCCGAAGCCGATGGTGGTGGTCATGAAACTGACGAAATAGAACGCCTCGAAAAAGCGCATGTGGTAGGGGTGTCCCTGTTCATCGACTCCCGGGATCAGCACCATGCCCAGCACAGAAATGGCGGTGATGGTGATCATGACGATGATCGGCGTGCGCATGCGCCGCATCACCAAGAAAAGGATATGATCCTTCGGGTTTGGCTTGCTGTACGAGGGAGTGGTCACGGGGGGCTTAGCGGCGCAGGGTGCTGGCCTCGATAATCATCAATGTTACGGAGACGATGTTGGCGATCAGCGCGCCCCCGGAAAGGGAGACGGCGGTGGCGACGAATGTTACCGAGTTGCCGATGGCGACATGGTTGGCATACCCCATCACCGCTGCGGATCCAAGCAGGCCGACATCGGCCACCAAGCTACTCGCCAATAGCAGCGCGCCGATGTGTGAGCGTTCACCGAATTTCAATACGGTGGCGATCAGACTGATCACGATGGCGCCAAACAGCTCGTACAAGCTATGGTACGCACGCACGCCGATATCGCCGACAAAAAAGCCGAAATTGAGCGACAGCGCCAAAATCACGAAAAAAGCAAACAGCACACGGTTCAGACTCATCGTGGCATCCCTCCTCTAAACGAACCTTCGTTTTATTGCAATATTATCCATCTGCTCGATCATCTGGGCGCATCGCAAACCGTCCGTCTGTGGCAATTCGCGGTTGGAAACCGCTCCTACAGCCCGTAGGAGGGGAATCCTTTCCCCGAACCCGTCATCAATCTGATCGACCATCTAACGCTGATCAAACAGCCGTTCGCCGCAGTGGGGGCAACGGCTCCCCTTCAGCTCGGTGAGCAGGCTGAATTCGGCTCGGGTTACCGCCTGAGCATCGTCGAGATTCAGCCCCAACCGTTTGCGAATCTCCTCCAGCTGTTCATGCTCTTCCTTGGTGATCACGCCATCTTCCAACGCTTCACGCACACTACTCTGGTACATTTTGCGCCGTTTTTGCATTTCGCGCGTAAACCCGGCGGCGATGATACCGGCGGGCAGCGCGGCCATCCCTACACCGAGCATGGTAACGGCAACGGCGAACATCTTGCCGGCGTGGGTAACGGGAATGACATCGCCATAGCCCACGGTGGTCAGCGTGACGATTGCCCACCACATCGCGGCGGGGATGCTGCCGAAGGCCTCGGGCTGCGCGTCGTGTTCGACGACATAGATGCCACCGGCGGCGAGAACCGCCAGCACCAGCATGACGAAAATCGCCGCCGCCAGCACCGGTGCCTCCATGCGGATCACCTGCATCAAGATCTCCAACGGCTGAAAATAGCGCGTCATCTTGAACACCCGCAGCAGACGCAAGACACGCAGGAATCGCGCGTCGATATTGAAAAACATGGAGAGAAAGTAGGGGGCGATGGCCAGCAGGTCGATGATGGCCATGAACGAGACCATGTAGCGCAGCCGCCCCTTAACGGGACGGTAGTAATTGGGCGATTCGACACAGCTCCAGATTCGAAGCAGGTATTCGATCGAAAACACGGCTACCGAGAAGGTCTCAAAATCTTGGAAGAGCGCCGTGTGAGCCTGATATATCGGCTCGACAGATTCTAGGATGATGGCGACGACATTGCTCGCGATCAGCAGCATAATAGAACCGTTGAACAGGCGGGACGGCCAGGAACCGCCCTCTTCCACCATCCCGTAGATGCGGGATCTCCATCGGTGCTGTTGTGACAAACGCGCGTCCATACGCGCGGAGGCTACCTCAACCGGTAGTCCATGGAAAATAGCGTTGCCCGAGTGTTGGTGGAGCGGGCTATTGTCATATAGCTGGTTGTTTATTACCCTCTGCGCCAAGGAGGTGGTCTATGTTCAGATATACCGAAATGGAGCGCCAACTGGTGATTCAGCAGGATCAATTGGCGCAGGCGGTGCTTTCGCTAGCCCAAGGAACCGAATTGAAGCCGATTCTGCATCGTGTCGGCGAGTTGTCGCGTGAATTGACCAACGCCCGCTACGCGATGATCTCCTACATCGATGATGAACAGCCCGGCGGGCGCTGTTACATCCCGATCGGCATGGGTGAGGAGGAGTTACGGCGGCTCGACGGCCACTGGCCGCAGGGCAAGGGGCTGCTCGGGTTGATGTGGGAGCAGCATGAGGTGGTGCGCATTCGCGATCTCACCGAACACCCGAAGGCGAGCGGCTTTCCGGACGGGCATACGGTGATGCACAGCTTTCTCGGCGCCCCTATCCTGTTCGAGGATGAGGTGGAGGGGGTGATCTACCTGACGGAGAAGGCGGACGGCCACGCCTTTTCCCCCATCGATGAGACGATCGTGCGTACACTCGCCTCCGCCTGCGCGCTGGCCATCGCCCATGTCCGCCATATCCATCAACTGGAGGCGCGTATTCGCGAGCTGGAGGCGGATCGCGCCTAGCGCCGCTTGACATGATAATGAGAATGATTATCATTCGCCGTTATGCGCCTGACCCAACAACGCACCGCTCTGCTGCAACTGATCAACAGCTCGGATCGCCACTGGGATGCCGAGCAGATCGCCGCCTCGTTAAGCAGGGAGGGGCACAAAATCGGTATCGCCACCATCTACCGCGGTTTGCAGGCGTTGGAGCAGGCGGCGTTGATCACCGCCATCCAGATCGACGGCCGCAAACACTACGAACGCGCCGATAAGCAGCATCACGACCATCTGATTTGCACCGCCTGCGGCACCATTGCCGAGTTTTACAGCCCGGAAATCGAATCGCTGCAACTGCAGGTGGCCGAAGCACACCAATTTTCGATCGCCGACCATCAACTCACGCTCTATGGCCTCTGCCGTGATTGCCGCGTCGCCAAGGAGCCGATCCCATGATTGCAGCCGCGTTGATTGTCTTTCGCGAGATGTTGGAGATGGCGTTGGTGGTCGGGGTGTTGCTGGCGGCCACGACGATGCTGCCGGGCTCCCGCCGTTGGATCGGTATCGGTGCGCTGCTGGGGGGCTGCGGCGCGGCGTTGGTGGCCCTGTTTATGGAGCAGATGGAGAACAGTTTCGGCGGCGATGGCGAGTTTCTGTTCAACGCCGTCGTGCTGGCTGTCGCGTCGCTGATGATCGGCTGGACCACCATCTGGATGCAGCGCCACGGCCGGGAACTCAGCGCGAAGATGCGCGCGGTCGGCGATGCAGTTCGCACGGGAGATGCACCGGTGACGGCACTGATGCTGATTACGCTGGCGGCGGTGATGCGTGAGGGGTCGGAGGCGGTCTTTTTCCTGTTTGGTGCCATCCGGGCGACGGCGGAGGATGGTTGGTCGATGGTCGCCGGATCGCTGCTCGGCATGGTGTCGGGCGCGGCTGTCGGCTGGGCGGTCTATCGCGGTCTGCGTGTGATTCCACTGCAACGGATTTTTGGCGTGGTCAGCGCCCTGCTGATCGTGATGGCGGCGGGGATGGCGTCACAGGCGGCGTGGAACCTGGTGATGATCGACAAGCTGCCGCCGCTGATCGATCCGCTGTGGGACAGCTCATCGCTGCTGCCGCAGGAGAGCCCGCTGGGCGAACTGCTGCACGCGCTGATGGGTTACGATGCGCAGCCGAGCGCGACGCAGATGGCGGTCTTTTTCGCTGTATTGATCGTGCTGTTTGCGTTGACTGTGCAGCGCAAACAGCACGCATCGGCTGGAGAAGCGGCTAACCCATCCGCCGAATAGCCTCGATCCGCGCCTCGATGGGCGGGTGGGTGGCAAACAGGTGGGCGATGGCGTTCTTGTTGTAGATCTTCAGCGTCGCCAGCGCATCCTCGGTCACGGGTTGATCCTCGCGTAGCTGACGGCTTGTCAGATAATCGATCTTGCGTAGCGCGCTGATCATGGCGTCGCCGCCCACGGTACGGGCCGCGAAGGCGTCGGCACCGAACTCGCGGTGGCGGGAAAACCAGCTGATCGGAATCATCGCCAGAATCGAGAAGACAAACTGCAGCAACATGTAGATCATAAAGCCGGCGAAGGCGTTGCGCTCCTCGATTGGCCGCGAAATGACGCGGGCGAGGAAATAGACGAAGGTGTTCATCAACCCCTGCAACAGCGTGGTTGCCAGCATATCCCCGTTGACGACATGCCCCATTTCATGCGCCAGTACGGCGCGCAGTTCGTGGTCGTTGAGGTTGGTGGCCAAGCCCGACGAGACCGCCACCATCGCCGAGTTGCGGCTGGGACCGGTGGCGAAGGCGTTGGGGGTGTCGTCCCAATAGACCCACACCTCCGGCATCTTGATCCCCTCCCGTTGGGCGATCTCGCGCACCGTTTCATAAACCAGCCGCTCTTTCGGGGTGGCCGGGGTGATCACCTGCTGCATCTGCAGGCTGCGTTGTACCATCGTTTTGGACATCAACAGCGAGATGAAGGCGCCGCCGAAGCCGAACACCATCGCCCACGCGAAGTCCATGCCCGCCAGCGAGCCGCGCAGGTCGATGCCGAAGGCGGGCAGGATGAAGTTGATCAGGATGGTGCCGCTGATCGACAAGGTGGTGAATATCAGCAGGTTGGCGACAATCAGTAGAAATATGCCTTTGAGTGATCGCATGGTTTACTCCTTTGGTCGTTGGTTGGTTGTTGTACCTGTAGGGCGCGGATTCGATCGGTTCAAGCCGCCGCGCCGCCTTGAAAACGGGTGGGGCATCCTCTACAAATCGCGCATGACACACCACAACCTTGACGATGACGACAGCAATCTGGACGCGACCGATGAAGCGACCGTGAACGACCGCGACGCGGTGCAAGCGGAGATTGAGGTCGCCTTGGAGGAGGACGCCTCGCTGGTTCCGAGCGACCAATCGCTGCCGGAGACCCTGCAGATCCTCCCGCTCTCCAATCGCCCGCTCTTTCCGGGGCTGATTGTGCCGCTGGTCTATGAAAGCGACCAGTTGATGGCGCAGATCCGCGCCTTTGCCGCCTCGGGCAACAACATCATCGGCCTGCTGTTGGTCGCCGACGAGGATGGCGATTTTTCCACCGACAACCTGTGCGAGGTCGGTGTGGCGGCGCGGGTGATCAAGGCGATCGAGATCGAGGATCACGGCCTCCATCTGGTGGTGGAGTGTCTCGAGCGTTTTTCGGTGCGCGAATGGGTTGCCGGGCGGGGCGAGGGAGCCCCCGAGGGAACGATCTTCGCCAAGGTGACCTACCACCTCGCCACCGACTACAGCGACAACATCCAACTGCGCGCCTACACCGTTGCCATTATCAACACCATCAAGGAGCTGCTGAAGCACAACCCGCTCTACGAGGAGGAGCTGCGCCTCTTCTCCACCCGCTTTACGGTGGATGATCCCGGGCGGCTGGCCGATTTCGCCGCCGGCCTGACCACGGCCGATCGCGACGAGCTGCAGAAGGTGCTGGCGACCATTCCCATCTTCCCCCGCATGAAGATGGTGATGACCCTGCTCAACCGCGAACTCAATGTGAGCAAGGTGCAGCATAAGATCCGCGACAGCGTTGAGCAGCGGGTCTCCGAGCAGCAGCGCAAGTTCTTTCTGCAGGAGCAGCTGCGCGAGATCAAGCGCGAACTCGGCATCGAGGTCGATCCCAAGCAGGAGCTGATCACCAAGCTGCGCAAGCGGGCGAAGAAACTCTCCTTTACCGAGGAGGCGGCCGCTGTGTTCGAGGAGGAGATCAACAAGCTGGAGTCGCTGGATCCTTCCATGCCGGATCACGCCGTCACCCGCAACTATCTGGACTGGCTGCTGTCGGTGCCGTGGGGCAAGCGGGCGCGCGATCGCTACAACCTCGCCCGCGCCGAGCAGGCGCTCAACCGCCACCACGCGGGGTTGGAGGATATCAAGGAGCGCATTCTGGAGTTTATCGCGGTGGGAGCGCGCAAAAAGGAGCTCGGCGGCTCGATTCTGCTCTTTGTCGGCGCGCCGGGCGTGGGCAAAACCAGCCTCGGCAAGGCGATCGCCGAGGCGATCAACCGCCCCTTCTACCGCTTTTCCGTCGGCGGCATGCACGACGAGGCCGAAATCAAGGGGCATCGCCGCACCTATATCGGCTCGATGCCGGGCAAGTTTGTGCAGGCGCTGAAGCAGGTGAAGGTCAGCAACCCGGTGATCATGATCGACGAGGTGGATAAGATCGGCAGCGGCGCCCGTGGCGACCCCGCCAGCGCCCTGTTGGAGGCGCTGGATCCGGAACAGAACAGCGAGTTCCTTGATCACTACCTCGATGTCCGGGTTGACCTCTCGCAGGTGCTGTTCCTACTCACCGCCAACCAGCTCGACACCATTCCGGCGCCGCTGCGGGATCGGGCGGAGATCATCCGTCTGCCCGGCTACATGGCATCGGAAAAGGAGGCCATCGCCCGCAAGCACCTGATTCCGCGCCAGATGAAGGAACACGCGATGAAACGGGACGATATGCGTTTCACCCCCGCGGCGGTTCATCATCTGGTGGAGTATTACGCCCGCGAGCCGGGGGTGCGGCAGTTGGAGCAGTTGATCAAGAAGGCGCTGCGCAAGGGCGCCCATCGCCTGATGGCGGGCAAACTGACCGCGCCCATCACCGTGGGGGTACAGAACCTATCCGATTTTGTCGGCAAGCCGCGTTTTCAGCGCGAGCCCCTGCGGCGTGAGGTGGGGCTGGCCACCGGCTTGGCGTGGACGGCGATGGGCGGGGTGACGCTCTCGCTGGAGGCGGCGGTGATCCATCAGGATCGGCGCGGGCTGAAGGTGACCGGCCAGTTGGGCAAGGTGATGCAGGAGTCGGCGGAGATCGCCTTCTCCTATATCTGCTCCCATCTGCAGCGGTTCGGTGCCGACAGCGCCTTTTACGACAAGGCGTGGGTGCATCTCCATGTGCCGGAGGGAGCGGTGCCCAAGGATGGCCCCTCCGCCGGCATCACGCTGGCCACCGCGCTGCTGTCACTGGCGCTCGATCGGGCGCCGGCGCCGCTGGCGATGACCGGTGAACTGACCCTGAACGGCGATGTCCTCGCCATCGGCGGGGTGCGCGAGAAGCTGCTGGCGGCCAAGCGGCTCGGCATCAAGGAGGTGATCCTCCCCAAAGAGAACGCGGTCGATGTCCACGAACTCCCCGACTCGGTCGCCGACGGGCTGACCCTGCACTATGTCGCCCGTTTCGACGAGGTAGCCAAGCTGATGTTCCCCTAGCCGGTCGATCGAGCTCCGGCTAAGGTGTGCTGGGTGCCTGCACCACCCGGTTGCGTCCACCCGCCTTGGCGGCGTAGAGCGCATCGTCGGCTTGCTGAAGTAGCTGTTCGGGCTGGTCATCGCTGGTAGGAATCGCGGTGACCACCCCCAAGCTCAGGGTGACATGGTCGGCAATCTCCGAAGCGGTGTGGGGAATGGCGGCCTGCTCCACATGGGCACGCATTTTTTCGGCCATCGCCATTGCCGCCTTTGTCTCCGTCTCCGGCAGCAGTGCCACAAACTCTTCGCCGCCATAACGGGCGATAAAATCGGTGGAACGGGCAAGGGAATCCTTGAAGATGGCAGCGACACGCATCAGGCATTCGTCGCCCGCCTGATGGCCGTAGTGATCGTTGAACCGTTTGAAATAATCGATGTCGGCAAAGATAACGGAGAGCGGAGCGGCGGAACGGCGTTGGCGGTTCCACTCCTGCTGTAACGACTCATCAAGCCGGCGGCGATTGGCGATATTGGTCAGCGCATCGGTACAGGTAAGCTGCTCCAGCAGGTCGCTTTTGCGCTTCAACTCCAAGTGGGTCTTGACCCTTGCCATCACAATCGGAATGGAGAAGGGCTTGCTGATGTAGTCCACCGCACCTAGGTCAAACCCGCGCACCTCATCGACCATTGCGGTTTTCGCGGTGACGAAGATGATCGGTATCGCATGGGTGCGCGCATCGCTTTTCAACCGCCGGCACACCTCGTAGCCATCCATATCCGGCATCATGATATCGAGCAGGATAAGATCGGGTTGTGGCTGTGCGGAGGCGATTTCCAGCGCCTTGCTCCCGCTTGTCGCTAGGCTCACCGCGTATTCCTTGCGCAAGGCCTCTCCCAGCACCTTGATGTTCATGGGTATGTCATCAACGATCAGGATTCTTGTCCTATCCATCTTCATGGTGCTGGCTCCGTTGTAGTTGGGATGCGATGGCTTTCAGCAGAGTGGCGGCACGCGCAAAATCGAATGTGTTAATCGCCTGTTCGAGTTGAACCATCTGCGGATCCACCGCGGGATGACGCAGCACCTCCTTCAGTCGATGAAAAGACTCATCCGC
>WFMN01000072.1 GCA_015489095.1 Mariprofundaceae bacterium
CCTGTTGCGCGCCGAAGGCCGATTGGTAGGCGCGGCGACAGGCCAAGGCGCAGTCCATCGCATCCTCCAGCGGCAGGATCGCCAACAGATCGTCGCCACCGGCGTAGATCAGGAACCCGTTGTGTTCGCGTACGATTTCCGGGGCGTTGCGCGTGAAGCGGGCGAGGGCATCGGAGAGCGCCGTCGCCCGCTTGCCGGCCTTGGCCAGCGCCCGCTTAGTCTCCCCCAAGGAATCGCCATCCATCATCAGGATGGCGTAGAAGGGGGAGAGTGGCGCGTGGAAATCGGGAACAGTGCGCAGCACCTCCCGTTTCGCCGCGACGATTTTCGCATCCTCCTCCTGCTCGCTGTCAAAGAGGGCGCGACCATCAATGTCCGCCAGCCGCTGCAAATGGTCGGCGGGGTTGGTTCCCAATGCGTGGGAGATCGCCCGGATGCGGGTTTTCCGCTCGCCGCTGTCGGATAGTTTACAGAGCCGCTCCACCGGCTCCGGGTCGGGCGCGGCCGCGATCAGCGCCGCCAGCCAGTGCACCGCCGCCATGTAGGAGGTGGAGGGTACCGAGGTCGGCAACACCCACCCTTGATGGCGCGGGAGCTCCTGCCAGGCATGAACAAATCGCCGCTTGACATAGGCGATGGCGCACAGTCGCTCGTGCTCCCGCAGTTCGATATCCGAGATGCCGGCCTGCTGTTTTAGGGCGTGCCAAAACCGCTTCTGGCGGGTCGGGTTGGGGCGGATCGCGCCGGAGAGCTCCTGCCATTCGCCCATCATGGTGCATTTGTCGCCCAAGGATTCCGGCGGCAGATGGCTGCGCCAATTTTTGCGCCGCGCCAGCACGGCGCCGTCGTCATGGTCGGAGATGACCCACGCCATCTCCCAGAAGCCGCCGATCTGCGCCTCCCACAGCGTGCGTGACACGCCGGCCGCCTCCAGCTTGTCATGGCGCCACACGGCGTCGGCCAGCTCCTTCCACGCGGCTCGCACCGCCTCCACGGCGATGTTGCCGTCCCATCCATCCGGGATTTCGGCGACGAAGTTGTTCGGCAGGGAGCCGACACTCGGCCCTCTGCCCGAAGCAGCCTGCACCCGCGCCAGCAGCGGATCCTCCTCCACCGAGGGCATGACCACCGTGCCGCCGCCATCCTCCACCGCCTTCATCGCCCGCGCGGTCAGCCATGACAACAGAAACGAGCCCGCCCAGAAATCGCGCGTCCGCCGCGCCTGCGCCACGAATCCCTGCACCGGCCCTAGGGTAAAGTGGAGAAAACTGCTCATTGCTACACCTCCTCGAGCGCATCCATGAAGCGTTCCACGCCGGCGTAAAACGCCAGGTTTTGTCCAGCGGGATAATCGGGATGAAAAACAGCCGGCAGGAAAAGGCAGGATGGCAGGAAGTGGTCGCCGACCGGGTGAATATGCATGAGCAGCGGGGAGGCGCGGCGGATGTTTTCCCGTTCCGCGTAATCCTTGAGCGGGATACCGAAAGCGATCTTCTTCTTGCCTTTCACCACGCCACCCCGCCCGCGAATGGAGGCATAAAGGGCGGCCAACGCGGAGTGGGCGCTACGCGCATCCGCGTGGCGCCCCTTGGTCAGCAGCCCCAGCCGGATACCGCCGGAGAGCGCGGAGAATGGCGGTAAACCGCCCGCCGTTCCGGGTGGCGGCAGCAGTTTGGCGCACTGTTGGGCATACGCCTCCACCGAACGGCAGGGGTAGCCCATGCCATCCATCACCTCCAACGCGATGGAACCAAACCCTTTTCGATTGCGGCTGCCAAGCCCCCCGAGGAGCCCCAGCGCGTGCATCGCCTCTTTTATCTGGGTGATATCGTTCGGCCGCGCGTCTGCCTTCAGCAGCAACTCCACCGAAAAGCTCTGGCCCTCCCGGATTCCGCCCCGCCGCAGGTGCTCCCCCATCGGAATGAGCCCCAGCCCCATGTAGCCGCTTTTGCTCTTTTCGACGGGCCAATCGTGAACATCAGGGGTGAGGGCGGGCTGCTTCACCACGCGCAACAGAAACAGCCCTTGGCCTCCCTGTTCGGCGCTGCCGCCGAAGAGGCGAACCTCCTCGCGGTGCAGCGCCTCCAGGGCGTCCGCATCGCTCGGCGCGGCTTGGCGCAACCGTCCCCAGTTGAGTGCCCGCCACCAGAAGCGCAGCGCCCCCTTGAACGATGGTGGCCGAACGGCGTCACTTGGATCTTGATTCGCGCCACCGATAAACATCGGTGTCACAATACGGTAGGTTGCTTGAATCGTTTTCATGCATCTGCTCCGCGCGTGTGGAATACGATCATCGGGATTCGCGTGTGGCCTGCGGCCGGAGGGTGGTGGTGTCTCATGATCCCATTGCAACAAGTCATCATCGCGGCCATGGACGGGTTCGGGGAAAGGATTCCCCTCCTACAGGCTGTAGGAGCGGTTTCCAACCGCGAATGACCACGGACGGGCTTGTTGCGATGGGATCAGGGCCGGTTCGGGGAAAGGATTCCCCTCCTACAGGCTGTAGGAGCGGTTTCCAACCGTGAATTGCCACGGACGGACTTGTTGCGATGGGATCAGGGTCGGTTCGGGGAAAGGATTCCCCTCCTACAGGCTGTAGGAGCGGTTTCCAACCGCGAACGGCCATGGACGGACTTGTTGCGATGGGAACGGACATGACGCGCAGCCTACGGTCGCGCGCGGCCGTGTCCGCGGTCGCAAGCTTGCGAACCAACCGCACCGTGGGCCACCACCGGATGGCCGGATGAGACGCCGCGCGGCGCGGGGGATACGATCCATGCGAATCCGTGGTGCTAATCCTCGGGGAGCTGCTCCAACCACTCCTCCAGAAAGTGGATGTTAAAATCGCCAGCTTGCAGGGCGGGGTTGGCCAGCAGGCGGCGGTGCAGCTCCTGATTGGTGGTCAGCCCGCTGACCACCAGCTCTTCGATGGCGCGCTGCATGCGGCGCAGGCACTTCTCCCGGGTGCGGGCGTGGGTGATCACCTTACCGATCATGGAGTCGTAAAAGGGCGGGATGGTGTAGCCGCTGTAGATGGCGGCATCGATCCGCACGCTGCGCCCGCCGGGGGCGTGGAACAGCTCGATGGTTCCCGGCGCGGGGGTGAACTTGAAGGGGTGTTCCGCGTTGATGCGACACTCGATCGCGTGCCCTTTTCGCTTGAGGTTCGACTGCTTGAAGGCCAGCCGTTCGCCGGCGGCCACGCGGATCTGCCACTCGATCAGATCGACACCGGTGATCCATTCGGTTACCGGATGCTCAACCTGAATCCGGGTGTTCATCTCGATAAAGTAGAACGACTGATCGGCGTTCATCAGGAACTCGATCGTGCCGGCGCTGCGATAGTCCACCGACTTCGCCGCCGCGATCGCCGCCTGATAGAGCTTCTGTCGGGTGGCGTCGCTGCAGAAGGGGCTGGGCGCCTCCTCCATCACCTTCTGGTTGTTGCGCTGGATCGAGCATTCGCGCTCAAACAGGTGGACGATGTTGCCGTGGTGATCGCCGAGCACCTGCACCTCGATGTGGCGCGGCGCCTCGAGATACTTTTCGATATAGACGGTATCGTTGCCGAACGCCGCTGCCGCTTCGCTCTGCGCCATCAAGAAGGCGTTGGTCAGCGACGCCTGCTGATACACCACCTTCATGCCGCGCCCGCCACCACCGGCGGCGGCCTTGATGATGATCGGATAGCCGCAGCGCTCCGCTACGGCGTTGGCCTCTTCGACCGAGGATACCGCGCCGTCCGAGCCGGGGATAAGCGGAACCCCCGCCTGCTGCATCAGCGCCTTGGCGGTTACCTTGTCGCCCATGTCGCGCATCGATTGCGGCGTGGGGCCGATCCATGTGTAGCCGGATTCGATAACGATGTCGGCGAAATCGGCGTTTTCGGCCAGAAAGCCGTAGCCGGGGTGGATCGCCTCGGCGTGGGTTACCTCGGCGGCCGCCATCACCGAAGGGATGTTGAGGTAGGAGAGGTTGGCGGGGGCGGGGCCGACACAGACCGCCTCGTCGGCCAGGCGGGTGTGCATCGCGTCGCGATCCGCCTCGGAGTAGATGGCGACGCTCTTGATGCCCAGTTCGCGGCAGCAGCGGATGATACGCACCGCGATTTCGCCGCGGTTGGCTATCAGGATTTTATGAAACATGGTCGCGGGTTACGCCGGGATGATCACGAACAGCGGCTGGCCGTACTCCACCGGCGCGGCGTTTTCGGCCAGAACCTTGGTGACGGTACCGCTGTACTCCGCTTCGATCTCGTTCATCAGCTTCATCGCCTCGATGATGCAGAGGGTGTCGCCCTTGTTGACGCGATCACCGACCTTGACGAAGGGGTCGGCATCCGGCGACGGCGCTTGGTAGAAGGTGCCGACCATCGGCGAGGTGATGGTGTTGGCGCTCTCCTCCTCGGCCGGTTCGGGAACCGCTGCCGCCGCCGGCGCGGGGGCGGGCGAGGGCGGTGGGGTTTGCGGCGCCGGCATCGTGGTGGTGACCAAGGGCGCGGTGGCGCTACGGGTGATGCGTACCGACGCATCCCCCTCCTTGACCTCGATCTCGGTCAGGTCGGAGGATTGTAACAGCTTGGTTAGCTTGCGAATATAGGTGATATCCATGATGGTTTATCCTTTGGAGTGGTTTGATGTGAGAAGCTGGTGGGCGAGGCCGCGCAGCGCCAGCAGGTAGCCTTGGGCGCCGAGTCCGACGATGGTTCCTTGCGCGATATCTGACAGGTAGGAGTGGTGGCGGAAGGGTTCGCGGCGGTGGATGTTGGAGAGGTGTACCTCGATGAACGGCCGCTTCACCGCCAGTAGCGCGTCCCGAATCGCCACGCTGGTGTGGGTGTAGGCGGCGGGATTGATGATGATGCCGTCGTAATCCACCTGTTGGATGCGATCGATGAGCGCCCCCTCGTGGTTGCTCTGGAGGGTGGAGAGCGTGACGCCGAGTTGGTCGGCGAGCCGGTGGAGATCGCCGTTGATCGTGTCCAGCGTTGCGGTGCCGTAGTTGTCGGGCTCCCGGCTGCCGAGCAGGTTCAGGTTGGGGCCGTGGAGCACGAGAATCGATGGTTTTGACATGGGTTACACCTCCTTCTGCCAGCGATGCTTGAGGCGCAGCAGGCGCAAATCATCGGGGCGGCTGCGCAGGAGGCTGTCGATCATCGCAATGGCCTGCGCGATCTCGCCCTGGCTGTGCAGCAGCTTGGCGATACGGATCGAGCCAGGGGGCTCCTCTTCGGTCGCGGCCTGCTGGCGCAACTGCTTGGCCTTGTGGTAAAACACCTTGGCGCGGGCGATATTGCCCCGTTGCTGTTCGATCTTGCCGAACAGGTACCACACCCTAGGGTCGGCGGGGGCGAAGCTGCTCAGCTCTTTCAGCAGCGCTTCCGCCTCGTCGCCGTTGCCGCCGTGGATCAAATCCACCGCCTGCTGCAAGCCGGCGGCCAACCCCGGCCAGTTATCCGGCAGGGGAAATGGCTTGGGGTTGTCGGCACTCTCTGGCAGCATGCGGCTCACGCTAGGAGCGTGGGGCGGCTTGGTCAATGTGGAATTGTCCGTTTTTGGCTGTTTTGCTCCATTTTCTTGGCATTCATTGTCGATTCGGGGTGGTTTTGTGCAGATTCAACTCAATGGCGAAACGCGGGAGACAACGGCGGAAACCCTGCAACAGTTGGTGGCCGAGCTGGGCTTGGAGGCGCGCACCATCGCTATTGAATTGAACCGCGAGGTGGCTCCGCGCAGCCGCTGGTCGGAGACCCCCGTTCGCGACAATGACCGTATCGAAATCGTCCACATGATCGGCGGCGGGTGACCGCGCCGTGCCCACAAGGAGGAATCATGAATGAGCGCATCGCGCAGGATCCACTTACCATCGGTAGCCACACCTTCCGTTCGCGGCTGATCGTCGGATCCGGCAAGTACAAGGATTTTCCCACCACCAAGGCGGCGACCGAGGCGTCGGAGGCCGAGATGATCACGGTGGCGGTGCGGCGGGTGAACATCACCGATGCCGGGAAGGAGAACCTGCTCGACTACATCGACCCGAAACGGTACACCATCCTGCCCAATACCGCAGGCTGTTTCAATGCCGAGGATGCGGTGCGCACCTTGCGGCTGGCGCGCGAGGCGGGTGGATGGAATCTGGTCAAGCTCGAGGTGCTGGGCGACACCGAAACCCTCTATCCCAATGTGGTCGAAACCATCAAGGCGGCGGAGGCGCTGGTTGCCGACGGTTTCGAGGTGATGGTCTATACCAACGACGATCCCATCGTCGCCACCCGCTTGGAAGAGGTCGGCTGCGTGGCGGTGATGCCGCTGGGCAACCCGATCGGCTCGGGGCGCGGGCTGGCCAACCCCTTCAATATCCATGTGATCAAGCAGCGCGCGAAGGTGCCGATTGTGGTTGACGCCGGTATCGGAACAGCGAGCGATGCCGCCAAGGCGATGGAGCTGGGAGCCGACGCCTGTCTGATCAACACCGCCATCGCCGAGTCTCCCGATCCGCTGCTGATGGCGCGGGCGATGCGCGACGCCGTCCGCGCCGGCCGCTTGGCGCATCTGGCCGGGCGGATGCCCAAGCGCTCCTTTGCCTCCGCCTCGTCACCAACCGACGGCTACTTTTGGAGCTGATCGCCCAATACCGCGAGATCATTTCAGGGGGGCAACGCCATCATCGGCAGGAAGTACGGTATCGCCATCGAATCCATCTCAATGACCCACCCGGAGAGCATCCCTAGTTCACTACAAGCCACGGCGTTATCGGATTGATCCCGTCCAGATCGATTTGCCACCGGCACCCAACTGCTGGCGGTGGAGAGGCCGTGGCGGAGTTTCTGTTTGCTTCCTGATCGCGGATCACAACGATAAAGATGACGACTTCGCGGTGCGGCCGGGCAAGGTCGTGTATTCTGG
>WFMN01000073.1 GCA_015489095.1 Mariprofundaceae bacterium
TTTTCAACATGCCGCTTGTGGAACAGGTTGTGGCCGTTGAGGTCGATGCGCATGGCGCGGGTGGCCTGCCACGACAGGCGGGCATCGAAGCGGGTGTGGGCGGGGATTTTGTACTGCTTGGTTGTGAGGTTCTGGCGGAATTTTCCCCAGTGGTAGAGGTTGAAATCAAGCTCAGTGGTGCTGCTGGGCTTGAAATAGGTGGCTAGGGTATAGCGCTGCTCGGGGGACTGCTGGGCATAGGTGGCGGCGGCAAAGGCGGCGCCGTTATTGCCGGCGGTAACATTCTGGTGGAGGTAGGTGTAGCTTCCTTTGATCGTGACCCAATCGCTTGCCTGCCAAGAAACATCGGCTTCAATCCCGTGTTGGCGTGATTGGAGCGCGTTGAGCAGCCACACCGGAACCACCTGATAGCCGTGGGTGGCGTCGAGGTAGGCGTGGGCTTTGTCGGTGAGGGTGTCGCTTAGGTTGTCATAACGCATCCAGAAGGCGGTGGCTTGCAGCAGGGTATGGTCGTCGGGATGGAAGCGGACGCCGGCCTCATAGGCGCGTACCCGTTCAGGCCTAGTGCGGCCATCGCCGATGGCGCGCACGGTATAGCCAGCACCGCTGTTGACATCGAATTGCATCCCGTTTTCAATCTGATTGGGGATGCGTACCCCCTTGGACCACGCCGCCCACAGCGACCACTGCCGCCCCTGCCAGATGGTGCGGATGTGGGGCTGCAGCTCCCAGCCGGAGTATTCGTTTTTCTCATCCTTCAGTCCGGCGATCAGATGCCAGCGCTGGTTCATGAGGGTGATGTCGTCGTTGAAGAACCAACTGTCGATCTTGGTGGTGTGGTCGGCGAGGCGGAAGAGATCGGAGTTGGTCACCTTGTTGCGTGAGTTGCGGTGGCTGTAGCCCAGTGAAATGAGGTTACGCGGCAACAGCGCGAGGTCGAATTGCAGCTCGCCGTCGTAGGTGGTGCGCGTTTCGCCGAAAAAACGGGTGTGCATGGTGGTTTGGTCGGTAAACAGTTGCAGTAACACCCGGTTGCCGGGCGTGAGTACGCCCTGCTCGTATTTGAGCAGCAGGTTGTGGCCACGGTAGTGGTTACGCGACTGGCTGTTGCGGGGCGATTTGCCCGGTACCGCTTCAAAGAAGAATGCACCGGCGTCCACCCGGTAGCTGTCGCCGTGCAGGGTCAATTTGCTGCGCTTCGACGGGGTGGCATCGAGGCGGAATCCACCTTGCGTCATCTGGCGGGAGTCGGGCGCGCGGTTGCTGTACTGGGCGGTGTCGCTGGGGTGTGGCAGGGCGAACAGCACCTCGCTCATCGGCTTCGTTTTATCGAGTGCGCCGCCGTCGCGGTTCTCCCGCATCATGTAGAAGCGCCAGTCGGCGCGGGTGGTGCTACCACCGTAACGGATGCTGCCGAAGCCGCGCTCCTCGTTGCCGTAGCCAGTGGAGATGCAGAGCCCCTGGGTGTCGTGGGTCGACCGGGTGATGATGTTGATAATGCCGTTGGCGGAGTTGGATCCCCACACCGCACCGGAGGGGCCGCGCAGCACCTCGATGCGCTCAATATCCTCCATCGGGTAGTTCTGTGCCAGCCACCATGTGCCGGAAAAGGTGGGCGAGTAGAGTGGGCGGCCATCCATCAACACCAGCAGCTTTTTGGCGAACATGTTGTTGTGGCCGCGAATGCTGATGGCGAACTGGTTGGCGTTGATCTGCTGTACCTCTACACCGGGAGCGAGGCGCAACGCCTCCGGGATCGAGCGCGCACCGGCGTGGCGGATATCGCTGGCGGAGATGACATAGATGGCGGAGGCGACATCGAAGTAGCGCTGATCGCGCTTGAGGGCGGAGGTGACCTGCATGTTCATCAATTCGGTGAGCGGCTTGTGCAATAGGTCGGGGCTGACCTCCGTGCTGCTTCCCGTGCTGATGGCGCACCAGTAGAGGAGGCCAATCGGGATGGTTTGTAATGCCTTGGAACGCATAGGTGTGGTGTGGTGGTGGCTACCCCAGCGGATCCGGTGGCAGAATATCCATGCGCTTGGCCTTGCGGATCGCCGCGGTGTTGGTGTTGACCTCCAGTTTGCGGTAGATGCTGCGTACATGGGTGTTGATGGTATGCTGGCTGATGTGCAACCGGTGCGCGACCTCCTTGCGTAGCAGCCCCTGCTCCATCAGTTGCAGCACCTCCACCTCGCGCTGGGTCAGGTTGTGTTCGGGCTGCTCGGCGACGCCGCCGCAGCAAAATCGGGAGAGCATCATCCGCGCGATTGCCGGACTGATCGGCGAACCGCCGGTCAGCAGTTTCTGTACCTCGTGGCCGATGTTGTCCGGCAGCGCATCCTTGAGTAGGTATCCGGTGGCGCCCGCCTCCAGCGCGGCGAAGAGATGGGCTTGGTCGTCATACATGGTGACCACCATGCATTCCACCGGTGGCTGGCAGCGCCGCGCCTGTCGAACCAGCTCAATGCCGGATCCGTCGGGGAGACCGAGATCGACCACCATCACCTCGGGGTGCTGCTGTGTAAGCAGTGTCGCCCCCTCGCGGAGGGAGCCAACACTGGAGATCACCTCCAGTTGAGGCGTCTGCCCAATAGAGAGGGTGAGAAACTTACGCACCACCGGGTCGTCCTCAACGACCAAGATCGGGTGGGAGATCGACTTGTGTTTGCTGCTCATGCGCCGCGCCTGTACTGAAGAAAGAGGCTCTGTCGTCCCTCGCGCCTGCCGCGCTGTTCGAACTTGGTCAGCGGGCGGTCATCGGAGCGGGGGACAAAGCCGTCATCCCCTCCCTCGTTGGTCAGCCCCTCGGTCTGGTCAAGGATATCGCGCATCCACTCCGCGAGGTCAGGCTTGTCGCTGGCGAGATGGAGAAAACCGCCGACCTTGAGGCGGCTGGTCAGCAGGCGGGCGAAGCTGGGTTGGATGAGACGGCGTTTGTGGTGCCGCGCCTTGGGCCAAGGGTCGGGATGGTTGATCACGACGCCGGCAAGGGAGTCCGGCGCGATCTGATGTTCGAAGACATACTGCGCCGGCAGTTGTGAGATGCGGCAGCGGTCGATCACCCCCGCCGCCTCCAAGCGGCTTACCGCCTTGGCCACGCCAGGCAGGTAGATCTCGATGCCGAGCAGATGCCAATCGGGGTGGCGCTCCGCCATGTGGACAAGAAAATCACCGTTGCCGAAGCCGATCTCCACCACCCACGGGGTGCCGTCGGTCACATTGAGCCGATCCTCTTTGGTGAGGCCGATTTCAGGCAGCCACCGTTGCAACCGCGCCTGTTGCCCCTTGGTGACAAAGCCGTTTTTGCGGCCGTGGGTGCGCAGCTCGCGCTGGATGTGGGTGTCCCGAACCCCCCGCTCCAACCTCATGAACGCCCCAACTCATCCCGTGGAGTGCACGATCGCGGCGTTGAAAATGCTCGTGTGCGAATAGCACACTGCGCGTTTTCGCCTTGCGCTCGCACACGCCACGGGCGATTTGGGGTGTTCATCCGCACGGGTTGGTCTCCAGCTCATCCCGTGGCGTGCACGATCGCGGCGTTGAAAACGGTCGTGTGCTGGTAGCACACTGCGCGTTTTCGCCTTGCGCTCGCACACGCCACGAGCAGTCCGAGCCGTTGGTGATGGACGGCGTAATAACCATGATTTGATGTTTAATGTGGTTGTTGGGGGGCGAACGATGCGCCCCTTATCTACCCTGCTGGAGGTTCCTTTACAGGTGCTCGTTAATGAACTCGGTCAGCTTGGCCTTGTTGACGGCGCCCACCTTGGTGCCCTGTACGTTGCCACCCTCGAAGATCATCAGGGTGGGGATGCCGCGCACACCGTATTTTCCGGGGGTGTTGGGGTTGTCGTCGATATTGATCTTGGAGATGGTGATCTTGCCGCTCATCTCGTCGGCCAGTTCGTCCAAGATCGGGGCGATCTGCTTGCATGGGCCGCACCACGGCGCCCAGAAATCCACCAGTACCGGCCCTTCGTGGTTGAGTACATCCTGTTCAAAACTGTCGTCGCTTACTTCGATGATCTTATCTGATGCCATACTAATCGATTCTCCTTTGGTTGTTGTCGCGGCTACGGTGGGCCGTGCAAATCAAAAAGTCCACGGATGGCCTTTTTGCAATGGGATCCGTCGTCCGTGCTTGGAAGGCTGCAGAGTGTGGCGGCGGGCGCCCGTTTTGTCAATCGCCCCTTGGTATCGCGGATAGAGGGCGTACCACGATGGTGTCGGTGACCGGATAGCTCGCCTCGCCGGGATAGACGATCCATAGCTGATCCAGTGACAGGTCTTCGATGGCGATATGCATCGATTTGGTGGTTCTGGGCGCTTCGCTGTACTTGAACTCGACGCCGTAGCGTTTGCCATTGGAAAAGAGCAGCAGATCAAGCTCGGCGCCACTGTATGTGGACCAGAAATAGGCCTCGGCCGGGCGCACGGATTGAATCACCTGTTCGAGCGCGAATCCCTCCCAAGAGGCTCCAAGCTTGGGGTGGCCGGTCAGTGTATGATGGTCGGGGATATTGAGCAGTGTGTGCAACAGACCAGAATCGCGAAAGTAGATTTTCGGTGACTTCACTTGCCGTTTGCGCAGGTTCTCATGCCAAGGTTGGAGCTGCCGGATCATGTAAGTGGAGGTGAGAATATCGAGGTATGCGCGGACACTTTTGTCGCTCACCCCCATGGATCGGGCAAGCTCGGAACTATTCCACACCTGTCCGTGAAAATGTGCCAGCATGGTCCAGAAGCGGCGCATCGCCGCAGCGGGAATGGTGATGCCGAGCGCGGGAATGTCGCGTTCCAGAAAGGTGCGGACGAACTGTTCACGCCATGCGTTGCTGTCGGCATCGCTTTCGGCCAGATAGGAACGGGGGAAGCCACCCCGCAACCACAGTTGTTGGCTGTTTCCGACCTCCTGCAGTTGAAATCCCGTGAGTTCAACAAATTCCACCCTGCCGGCCAAGGTTTCGGAACATTGGCGGATGATCTGCGGCGAGGCACTGCCGAGGATTAGGAACCGAGCGTGATTGCCGGCTTTGTCCACGATCACGCGCAGGATATTGAACAGATCGGGACGAACCTGAATTTCATCGAGGATGATCAGCCCTGAGAGCTGGGTGAGCATCAGCTCAGGGTTTTGTAATCGTTGCAGATCCGCGGGGGATTCTAGGTCGAAGTAGTGGGCTTGATGGTCGGCCTCGAGTTGGTTTGCCAGCGTCGTTTTTCCGCACTGCCTCGGCCCGAGGAGTGCGGTGATGGGGGCGCGCCTGACGGCGGTGGTGAGGCGATCAAGGTAGCGTGCACGATGGATCATCGCGCTACATTATCCTTGAATATTCGGATGTCAACTCCGAATATTCAAGGATAATGGTGGGTGCTCAGCCCATTCCGCGGCCAGTTCAGTTGCGGTTTGCGGGCGGCGAGGGTCTCGTCGAGGCGGTGGGTGGGGGCGTGGTGGGGCGCGGTCTGCATCGCGTCGCCATCGCCCTGCTCCGCCTGCTCGGCGATGGCAAGCATGGCATCGCAGAAGGCATCCAGCGTGGCCTTGGATTCGGTTTCGGTCGGCTCAATCAACATGGC
>WFMN01000074.1 GCA_015489095.1 Mariprofundaceae bacterium
CACCATACCTCCAGTGATCAACCTGACCAACGGCAGTGTCATCTCCATCGCCCCCAACAGTACCTTCACCGACCCTGGCGCTACGGTGACCGATCAAGGGTTTGCCACCAACCTGACACCGACCGTCAGTGGCACGGTCAACACCGCCGTACCCGGCAGCTACACACTCACCTACACCGTGGCCGATGCCGCCGGCAATGTTGCGATCGCTGCCCGCACGGTGATTGTCGATAATGTACCGCCGCCCGCGCCGGTGATCACGATCCCCAGTCCGGTGGTCATGACCAACCAGATCACGCAACCAGCGATCTCCGGCACCGCTGAAGCGGGAGCCACGGTCACGGTCACGGATGGCACCACCGTGATCGGCACCACTACCGCCGACAGGGTTGGTAACTGGCTGCTGCCTGCCAATGGCGCCGTCACACTGGCCGCTGGCAGCCATAGATTCACTGCCTTCGCCACCGATTCCGTGGGCAATGTGGGGCCGGTGTCGCGCACCGTCACCTACATCATCGACACCAGCGGCGGCAGCGGCACCTGCAGCCTTAACATGGCAAGCAAGGTCTTCTATCCAGTGAAGTAAACCGCTGTGCTCGGGAGGTGGCTTCTCGCGAAGTCGTCCTGACGGACCATGGGTACGCGCAAGGCTTGTTGTCTCGGCTGGTTCCGGCATGATGGCGGCATGATTTGGCAATGGATCTCTCGGCAATTGGCGCCGCTTACCTCTATCGGCGCGATCGCCGCCTATCTCTATCCGCCGGCGTTTCTCATCTTCAAGCCGTGGTTTCTCTGGTTGTTCGCCGCCACCATGTTCGCCCTCGGGCTGGTGATGAAGCCCGACGAGGCGAGGGAGGCCTTATCGAAGCCCGGAGCCATTCTCATCGGCGTCGGCACCCAGTTCAGCGTGATGCCCGCGCTGGGAACGCTCGCCGCGACGGTTGCCACCGCCAGTGGCATTAGCCCTACGATGGCGCTCGGTTTCATCATCGTCGGTTGCGCGCCGGGGGCGATGGCCAGCAATGTCATCTGCTACCTGCTGGGCGGCGCGGTCGCCTTTTCGGTGGCGATGACCCTGCTCGCCTCCACCCTCTCCCCGTTGCTGACCCCGCTGCTGGTGGCGTGGCTGGGTGGGCAATACATGGAGATCCCCTTCCTGCCGATGATGCGGACGATATTGCTGATTGTGGTGCTTCCGCTCATCCTAGGGATGGCGCTTCGCCGCCGCTTTCCAGCGGCTCGCGCACGCTGCGAACAGATCGCGCCGGCCATCGCCGCGCTGGCGATCGTGATCATCTGCAGCTACGCGGTGGCCGCCAACCACGCCCGCATCGGCCAAACGCCGCTGCTGCTCTTCCTGCTCGTTGTCGCGGTCAATGGCGGCGGATATCTCGGCGGTTGGCTGGTCGGCAGGCTGTGTAGCTTCGACCGCCGCTACCGGATTACGCTGGCGATCGAGATCGGGATGCAGAATGCAGGGCTGGGTGTTGCGCTGGCGCTCAAGCATTTCAGCCCGGAGACCGCCCTGCCGGCGGCGCTGTTCGCCGTTTGGTGCATCCTGACCGCCGCGGGTCTAAGCCGTTGGAAGCATTTCTCGCCGACACCACCGCCCGCCTGATGGCTGCCGCCAAGGATGATCGTGCGCTGAACATATGCGCGACCGCATTTGTCACGCACTCACGGAGAGAAACTGGAAGTCTCCAAACCAGCAACGCATTGATTTAACTGGCGCGCCTGACAGGAATCGAACCTGTAACCTACGGATTAGAAGTCCGTTGCTCTATCCGATTGAGCTACAGGCGCCCGAGGTGTGGATGCGGCGAGATGCCGTCGCGGCCGAAAGGAGAGATGGTCGGGGCGGGGTGATTCGAACACCCGACCCTCTGGTCCCAAACCAGATGCGCTACCAGGCTGCGCTACGCCCCGAAACCAAGCCCGCCCAACGCGGGGGACGGCGCAATCTAGGGGGGGAAGGGTGCAAGTCAACTGCGTCTGCCCATCACTTTTGCGCCGTCAGCACGGCGCGCAGCGGGGCGGGATAGCCCTCGACGGTGCGGGTGGGGTCGGCGGGGTCGAGAAAATCGGCCAAGGATTCGAACGCCATCCATTCGGTCGCGCGCTGCTCATGGGTGGTGGTGGCCGTACAGTCGATCAGGCGCACATTGCGCCAGCCGCAGCGGGTGAGCCAAACGGTCAGCATGGCCACCGAGGGGATGAACCAGACATTGCGCATCTTGGCGTAGCGCCCTTGTGGCATGAGGCAGGTGCGGGCGTCGCCAGCCACCACCAGTGTCTCCAGCACCAGCTCGCCACCGGGGCGGAGCAGCGCGCGTAGCTGTTGGAGATGATCCAGTGGCGAGCGGCGGTGGTAGAGCAGCCCCATCGAAAACAGGGTGTCGAAGCAGGGCATATCATCCGGCAGCTCCTCAATTCCCAAGGGCCACATCTGCACCCGCGGATCGTTGATGTAGTGCTGCAGCGCTTGAAACTGCATGGCGTAGAGGGGGGTGGGGTCGATGCCCACAACTAGGGCGGCACCCGCTGCGCGCATGCGCCAGCAGTGGTAGCCGGAGCCGCAGCCGATATCGAGTACAGTGCGCCCGTCAAGCGGTGCGGTCGCGTGGCGCAGCCGTTCCCACTTGAGGTCGGAGCGCCATTCGCAGTCGATATCAATACCGGCGATGTGAAACGGTCCTTTTCGCCACGGCATCAACGCCTTGAGGGCGTTGCGAAGCTGCGCGCTGCCGGCCGCATCCAGCGCCGCCTCCACGCCGACTTCCGGCCGGTCGAGGTGAATGGCGCTTGGTTTGATGGCCGGGAGTTGCGTAAGGGCGTGTCGCCAGCGGGAAAGATCGCCATGACGCATCACCTGCCGCCACCCTTGGGTGAATGCCGCCTGCAGGGCGGCGTGGTGATCGGCCAACGGGGATTGGGCGATCTCTGCCGTGGGAAACGGGGGAGGGAGCCTCACCGGATGGCGAGCAGCGA
>WFMN01000075.1 GCA_015489095.1 Mariprofundaceae bacterium
AACCACAGGATGATCCAACCGCGCATCGACAACATCGCCGAAGGCTATCGCATCGCGTGGCGCCGCGCATGGCGGGGAGCGCGCAATGTTGCCAACGCGGACAACTTATGTATCGTTCGCCCATCTTGTTTAGGAGGGTTTCTCATGCATCTGGATGCTTTTATTCCTGCGTTTTTGATCTTTGCCGTTGTCGGGCTGGTGTTGCCGACGCTGCTTTCCACCATCGCCGATGGCGCGCGCGAAAGCAACGGGTAGCGTTTTCCGCCTTTGAATTGAAAGCGGCTCCTTCACGGAGCCGTTTTTCTTTTGTTGCTGGGTAGTTCGCGGTTGGAAACCGCTCCTACAGCCTGTAGGAGGGGAATCCTTTCCCCGAACCCATCCATGGCCGCGATGACAAATTTTCGCGAAGTCGTCGTCACTCCCGCTTGCGTAGGTGGTTCAAGGTTAAGAAGCTGACGATGCACGCGGTCAGGCTCGAGGCGATCACCATATAGAGCACCACCAGTTGCGCCACCGCCGCATCAAGCGCCGAGGCTCCCGCCAGCACCATGCCGACGAAGATCCCCGGCATATGCACCAAACCGACCATGCGCAGGGTGTCGATGGTCGGAATCATCGCCATGGCGATCCCTTCGCCGCTTAGGCCACCGGTTTTCAGCCGTTCGTACATGATGGAGATCGCGTTCATGCCGTTGGCGGCCACCATGCTTCCCAGCGGTACCAGCGCGCGGGTTTCGTCGGCGATCGCGCCGCTGAACGCCAGCCAGGGCAGGGTGACGCAGCACCCGGCGATCAGCCCTGCAGTCGCCGCCAGCCAGCTTTGGTGGCTGTGGTCGTAATGGCTGGCGCTGTTGTGGCCCGCCAGCAGGCAGAAGGCCGCGATCAGCGCCGCCTGCGCCGGATGCGAACGGATATCGAACACCCAGTGCAGCACCAGCGCCAGCAGCAGCAGTTGCAACAGCCCCCGCGCCGAGGCGGCCAGCAGCCTGCGGGAGAGCCCCAGCGCCTGCCGGTGGCTCCACAGCGCCACCGCGGCGATCAGCAGCCATGCCGCTAGCAGTTTGGCTATGGTATCGACAATATCGGGGCTTACCATCGGGAAGCGGTTGAAGGCGGTAGCATACGATGGATCCTCGCTGTGGAATGGCTTTCTGTCCATCTATTGAGCAGATCGCAAAAGGTTCGTCCGTGGCAATTCGCGGTTGGAAACCGCTCCCACAGCCTGTAGGAGGGGAATCCTTTCCCCGAACCCGTGCGTAGCCGCGATGATGCCTTTTTGCGAAGTCATCCGGGCTTGCCCTTAATGGAAAAAGATGCAGTGTTACGGGATCAATTAGAACCTCGGAGAGTAGCCATGCGATTGATTGCGATGCTCTGCGCGCTGACCCTGCTGGCGGGGTGCGCGCTGATGAGCAAACCCGAAGCGGGTCAGGAAAAGAGCGGAAAGGTGGTGCAGAAACAGGGCGGCAAGGTGCTGGAAAAAACCGCGGCCCGCATGATTACCGAGTTCGGCGATGTGCCGGTGCCGGTGGAGCTCAAACGCGACGACGATCTGAGCTTTGTCTATGAAGCGCCGGGCGTCACCATGGGGGTGGTGACCCTGAGCGGCTACTACAAAGGCGCCGGCATCGCCAAGTTCTTCCGCGCCGAAATGCCCAAGCAGCAGTGGCAGTTTTTGAACGCCTTCAGCGAGGGCAACCGCTATATGTTGAACTTCCTCAAGGCCAACAAATCGTGCGTCATCAACATCCGCGAGGATACCCTCTCGACTAGGGTGACGATCAAGGTTGGCCCCACCCAGGGCGGCGGGTGATTGCAGCGGATGGATCCCGTCGCTAGGCTTCGCCGCCGCTCAACAGTTGAGCACACTTAGGAAAATCGAGGAAAGAAGAGAAAAAACATGGCATTGGCAATGGAACGCAAGAACGAAATCATCGCGGATTTCGCAATCAAGGACGGAGACACCGGCTCGACCGAGGTGCAGGTGGCGCTGCTGACCGCCCGGATCAACGAGCTCGCAGGCCACTTCAAGGATCATCACAAGGATCACCACTCCCGCCGGGGGCTGTTGAAAATGGTCGGTCGCCGTCGCAACTTGCTGAAATACCTACGCAAAGAAGATTTCGGACGCTACCGCAAGCTCATTGAGCGATTGGGGCTGCGCCGCTAACCTTTTCCTCCTGAAGCATAAGGCGATCTGGTAACAGGTCGCCTTATCTTTTTTCAGACCCATCATTAGCGGCGCGACCTCTCGTGCGGACGGCTTCGGCGCTGCCTATTTTCCCATTTAGTAAAGTAAAAAATAAAAAGAGTAGGAACAAGAAAAATATGTTTGATATCAAAACTGCAACCGCCAATGTTGGCGGGAAGGAACTCTCCTTGGAAACCGGGCGTATCGCCCGTCAGGCCGATGGCGCGGTGCTCATCCGCGTCGGCGATGTGGTGCTGCTGGTGGCGGCGACCGCGGCCAAGCAGCCGTTGCAAGGGGTCGATTTTATGCCGCTCACGGTGCATTATCAGGAGCGCACCTACGCCGCCGGCCGCTTTCTCGGCGGCTTTTTCAAGCGCGAGGGGCGCCCCAGCGAGAAGGAGACCCTGACCAGCCGCCTGATCGACCGCCCGATCCGCCCGCTGTTCGCCAAGGGCTACTTCCACGAGACCCAAGTGGTGGCCACCGTCGTCTCCGCCGACGACGATCACAATCCCGACATCGTTGCCATCAACGGCGCGTCGGCGGCGCTGGCGATCTCCGGCATCCCGTTCAACGGCCCGATCGCGGCGTCAAGGGTAGGGCTGATCGACGGCGAGTTCGTGCTCAACCCCACCTACGCCCAGATGGAAAACAGCGACCTCGATCTGGTGGTGGCCGGTACCCGCGACGCCGTGCTGATGGTGGAATCGGAGGCCAACGAGCTCTCCGAGCAGCAGATGCTGGACGCGGTGCTGTTTGGTCAGCAGGGGTACCAGCCGGTGCTCGACGCCATCGAATCGCTGGCCAAGCAGGTCAACAAGGCGCCGATGGAGGTGGAGCTGGTTGGCGACAACGAGGCGGTCAAGGAGGCGGTGAAGGCGGCCTTCGAGGCGGAGATCCGCGCCGCCTACGCCACCACGGACAAGCAGGCGCGTGCCGGTAAGCTGGAGGCGCTGCGTGCCGCCGCCAAGGCGCAGTTCGCCGGCAGCGAGGATGCCCCCGGCGAGTTCAGCGAAAACGAGGTGGCGCAGGCGATCAAGGGGCTGGAGAAGTCGGTGGTGCGCCGCGCGATCATCGAGGGCAAGCCCCGCATCGACGGCCGCAGAACCGACGAGGTGCGCGCCATCGACTGCCAGGTCGGCGTCTTGCCGCGCACCCACGGCTCGGCGCTCTTTACCCGCGGCGAAACCCAGGCGCTGGTCACCATCACCTTGGGAACCGAGTCGGATAAGCAGATGACCGAGTCGCTGGAGGGGGTGGCCAAACAGCGCTTCATGCTGCACTACAACTTTCCTCCCTACTCGGTGGGCGAGGCGCGGCGCATGGGCCCTCCGGGGCGGCGCGAGATCGGGCATGGCCGCTTGGCGCGCCGTGGCGTGGAGGGGGTGCTGCCTCCGGAAGAGGAGTTTGCCTACTCCATCCGCGCGGTCTCCGAGGTTACCGAGTCCAACGGCTCATCCTCCATGGCCTCGGTCTGCGGCACCTCGCTGGCGCTGATGGATGCCGGGGTGCCGATCAGGAAGCCGGTCTCCGGCGTGGCGATGGGGCTCATTCTGGAGCCGGACGGCTTTGCGGTGTTGACCGATATCCTCGGCGATGAGGATCACCTAGGGGATATGGACTTCAAGGTAGCGGGAACCCGCGACGGCATCACCACCTTCCAGCTCGATATCAAGATCGGTGGGCTGACCCGCGAGATCATGGAGCAGGCGCTGGCGCAGGCCAACGCCGGACGGATGCATATCCTCGATCGGATGAACCAGTGCATCAGCGCCCCGCGTGACGGCGTGGCCGATCACGCGCCGCGCATGTTCACCATGAAGATCAAGCCGGAGAAGATCCGCGAGGTGATCGGTGCCGGCGGCAAGGTGATCAAGGGGCTGGTTGAGGCCACCGGCGCCAAGATCGACATCGAGGACGATGGCTCGGTCAAGATCTTCGCCGCCACCGGCGAGGCGGCCGAGAAGGCGAAGTCGATGATCGACGAGATCGTGGCCGAGGTGGAAGAGGGTGCCATCTACACCGGAAAGGTGGTGAAAATCATGGATTTCGGTGCCTTTGTGCGCATCACCGGCAACACCGACGGACTGGTGCATATCTCGCAGATCGCCAACCACCGCGTGGAGCGGGTGAGCGATGAGCTCTCCGAAGGGCAGGAGGTACGGGTCAAGGTGCTGGAGGTCGATCGCAACGGAAAGATCCGTCTGTCGATGAAGGCGTTGTTGGACAACTAAGCCGGCGCCCGCCATCCATCCCCATGGCTGAACGCCACTATTTCGACACCCTGATCCCCGACGGGCCGCGCGTCTTGTCGCGGCCGATGGCGCAAACCCAGTCGGTTGCGCTGGGGTTGATGGTCAACACCGGCAGCCGCGACGAGGCTCCCGAGCAGGCGGGGATCGCCCACGCGCTGGAGCATATGCTGTTCAAGGGCACCGCCAAGCTGTCGGTGGATCAGTTGTCGCAACAGCTGGATCTGCTGGGTGGCACCGCCAACGCCTTCACCTCGCGGGAGCGCACCTGCTTCCATATCCGCGTGCTGCACGAGGATTGGCCGCAGGCGCTTGCGATCCTGATGGATATGTTGCTCGAACCGGCGCTGCCGGAGGATGAGTGGCAGCGCGAGCGCGAGGTGATCTTCTCCGAGATGGCGATGGTGGATGACTCGCCCGATGAGTGGGCGTTCGAACGCCACATGGGCGCCCTCTTTCCCGATCATGCACTGGGCAGCCCGACGCTGGGCAGCCACGACACCCTCAACAGCTTTGACCACACCACCCTGCGCGGCTTTCTTGAGCAGCGCTACCGCCCGCCGCGGTTGCAGGTGATGGCGGCGGGGAGGATCGATCATCAGCAGTTGGTTGACGCGGTGGCCGCGCGCCGGTGGCCCGACGGCGGCGAGCAGCCCCCCCGTGTGGCGGCGACCATGCGTTGCGGCCAACGCACCCTGCTTCCGCGCGAGATCGAGCAGGCGCATATCTTCGCCTCTTTTCCCGGTATCGCGGCGGCTTCGGCCGAGCGGCCGCAGTCGTGGCTGGCCAACCAGATGCTGGGCGGTGGCATGAGCTCGCTGCTGTTCCGCGAAGTGCGCGAAAAGCGGGGGCTGGCCTACAGCGTCGGCTCCCACCTCTCCACCTACCAGCAGCAGGGGATGTGGAGCATCAGTTGCGGCACCGAACCGGCGCTGATGGGCGACTGCCTGCGGGTGATCGAACAGGCGCTTGCCGACTACCGCGAGCGGATCGATCCCGAAGCGCTGCAACGCGCCAAGCGGCAGATGGAAGTACAGCTGCGCATGGCGATGGATTCAGTTGATGGCCAGATGCTGGCGCTCGGCGCGCGCTTCAACGAAGAGGAGATCATCGATCCGCTGGAGTGGTCGCGCCGGATTCGCGCCACCACGGCGGAAGAGGTGGCGGCGTGGGTGGAGCGTCACCTGTCGCAACCGGCGGCATGGAGTTTTTGCGCGCCGCGGGAGGCGCTGGACAAGCTGCCTGAGCCGACGCTCTGATGCGGCGCGAGATTGGCGATGTTTCGTGAAGATATCCGTATCGCGTTCGACCGCGATCCCGCCGCCCGCTCCACTTGGGAGGTTATCACCTGCTATCCCGGTCTGCACGCCATCTGGCTCTACCGCATCAGCCACCCGTTGTGGCAGCGCGGATGGTTCTGGTTGGCGCGCTGGATCATGCATCTCGCCCGCTGGCTGACCGGCATTGAAATCCACCCCGGCGCCACCATCGGGCGGCGCTTTTTCATCGATCACGGCATGGGGGTGGTGATCGGCGAAACCACCGAAATCGGCGATGATGTCACCCTCTACCACGGCGTCACCTTGGGGGGCACCACCTGGCGCAAGGAGAAGCGCCACCCGACCCTGCGCGATGGCGTGGTGGTGGGCGCCGGTGCCAAGATCCTCGGTGCGATCACCATCGGCGAGCAGTCGCGGGTCGGCGGCAATTCGGTGGTGCTGCGCGATGTTCCGCCGCACTCCACCGTGGTCGGTATCCCGGGAACCGTGGTCGGCACCACCGAATCGATGATCGAGAACGGGCGCATCAATCTGGATCACCACCTGCTGCCCAACCCGGTCGCCGAGGCGCTCAAGCATGTGTTGCAGATGGTGGACGACCTCAACGCCCGCGTCGATGAGTATCACCCCGATGCCAACGATGAATACGCCAAGAATATCCAAGAGGATATGCGTAAGGAGCATGCGCGGCTGGATCGTTTTTTTGGCGGAGGCGGGATTTGAGCACATCGCAGCCGCGGACGGGTTCGGGGAGAGGATTCCCCGCCTACAGGCTGTGAGCAGGCCGTAGGAGCGGTTTCCAACCGCGAATTGCCGCGGATGGACTTTTTGCGAAATCATCACCCAGGCGTAGGGTAGCGCTCTTAGAAGACTCAACCGCGAGTGCTGGAGGAGCGATGGACGACAACAAACAACCATCCGACGAACACGATTTTAGCGACTTTGATGACCTGTTCGCGGAGCCGGATGAAGAGCTCGACCTGATCGCCGACGCTCCGCTCGCTTCCGATGCGCCATCCGAATCGGACGCTTCCTCCAGTGACGCCATCATCGACGATGACGATGTCGCCGACCTTCTCGACGAGCCCGCCACCGACTCCGACGCTACGCCAGCGGCAGAAGCGAACCCCGACGATCTGCTGGATGACGAGTGGGACGATGTCGTTGCCGACGAACCGCCGGTTGCGGCGGATCCCCCCTCCGCCGACGAAGATGCACCTCCTGATGCGCCCCCCGCAGCTGACGACGAGGAGCCCTCCGCTGACGACGACGAGGCGCCCGCCGCGCCGCCCGAGGAACAGCCGGAAGCGGAGCAGGAGAGCGAACGCGTCATGGGGGACGACGAGGTTCCCGATATCGATTTCCACGATGATGCGGAGGAGGAACCGCGCGAGGAGGTCGATGAGCTGATCGAAGAGCTGGAGAGCTTTGACGATTTCATTATCGACGACGACGAACCGGCCATCGCTTCCGACTTCAGCGACGAGACGGCGCTGGAGCCGGAGCCGCAAGCGGAAGCAGCCGCGGCGGCACCGACGCCTGAGGATGATGCGCCGGCGCCGCGGCAGGATGACGATTGGGAGGAGGAGCGCGAGCCCGCGGGTCAGGAGGAGGAGCGTATCGTTCCCGAAGCGGAGGAGGAGCTGGTTCCTCCCGAGCCCGACAACAGTGAAGAAGAGGAAGCCTCGATGAAACAATCCAATATGATCGCACTGATCGCCGGCGCCGTTGCGCTGATCGCCAGCATGGGCGGCCTGTGGCTTGGCTACAGCGCCAAGGCGGAACTTGCCCAGATGCCGGCGCAGAGCGGGGGCAACGCAGTGCTCAACGACGCTAAGCTCAAGGGGATCGACAAAAAACTGGCGCAGGCGGATGAGCGCATCACCAAGCTGGCGACCAAACTGGCGTCAGTCACCGCGACGACGGGGGGGACGCCCGATCCGAGGGTGGATGCGCTCGATGCCCGCACCGCGCGGCTGGAGCAGTTGATCAGCGATGTCAAGGAGGAGATCGGCCATCTGCGTACCATGGTGGCGGCACAGCAGGCACGCCCGGCACCGGTGCGCAGGCCGGTGCAGCATCGCGCCCGCCCCAAGCCGAAGGCCAAGCCGAAGCCGGTGGCTGCCGCCCACCGCGGCGGCGCATGGTTTGTCAATCTCACCTCCCACTCCAGCCCGGCCAGCGCCCGGCGCCAAGTGCGGCAGATGCAACGGCTGGGCATCACCGCGGAAAGCAAGCAGGTGCTGGTGAAGGGGCATACCTACTATCGGGTGCGGATCGCGGGCTTCGCCAGCAAGGCCAAGGCCAACGCCTTCCGGGCGATGCTGGCCAAGAAGTACAAGATTACCGATAGCTGGGTATCCAACTATTAACGCTTTCAGGAGTTTTCCGCCATCATGACTTTTATCTCCCGTTCGCAACACGATTTCGCGCAGGCAGGCCGGCTGCTGCCGGGCGGCGTCAACTCGCCGGTACGCGCCTTCAAATCGGTTGGCGGCACACCCCGTTTTTTCGCCTCCGCCGCCGGCAGCCATGTGCAGGATGTCGATGGCAACGACTACATCGACTATGTCGGCTCGTGGGGGCCGATGATCCTCGGCCACGCCCAGCCGGAGGTGGTACGCGCGGTGCAGGAGACGGCCGCCTCCGGCATGAGCTTCGGCGCCCCCTGCGAGCTGGAGATCACCCTCGCCGAGATGGTGATCGACATGGTGCCCTCGATTGAGGTGGTGCGCTTCGTCAACTCCGGCACCGAGGCGACC
>WFMN01000076.1 GCA_015489095.1 Mariprofundaceae bacterium
CCACCGAACGCATCGTCTGCCGATAGAGCACCGACTCGCGCCCGCGCCACGGCGCGATCGCCTCCTTCAGCGGCAGGCTGGCGTCCGGCACCACCAGCGCCTCGTCGAACACCGAGGCCGAGCCGATGCCGTCGCAGGCGGGACACGCCCCCTGCGGTGAATTGAACGAAAAGAGCCGCGGCTCAATCTCCGGGTAGGAGATGCCGCAATCGGGGCAGGCGAAGTGCTCGGAGAAGAGCTGCTCCTCGTCGCCGATCAGCGCCAGCAGCATGCCATCGCCAAAGCGGAGCGCCGTCTCCACCGAATCGGCCAACCGCACCCGAATCCCCTCGCGCACCACCAGCCGGTCGATCACCAGTTCAATCGAGTGGCGGTAGCGCTTATCGAGCGCCGGAACCTCGTCCACCGCCATCATGGTGCCATCCACCCGCACGCGCACAAAGCCGTCGCGCGCCGCCTGCGTCAGCTCCGCCTTGAACTCCCCCTTCTGATTGCGCGCCACGGGAGCCAAAAGCTGCAACCGCGTCTTCTCCGGCAGCGCCTCCAGTTGATCGATGATCGCGCTGGCGGGCTGGGCGGTGATCGGCTTGCCGCAGCCGTAGCAGACAGGCTGCCCCACCCGCGCGAACAGCAGCCGAAGATAGTCATAAATCTCGGTGATGGTGCCGACGGTGGAGCGCGGGTTGCGGCTGGTGGTCTTCTGCTCGATCGAGATCGCGGGCGACAGCCCCTCGATGGCATCGACATCGGGGCGATCCATCATCCCCAAAAACTGGCGCGCGTAGGCGGAGAGCGACTCCACATAGCGCCGCTGCCCCTCGGCGTAGAGGGTGTCGAACGCCAGCGACGACTTGCCGGAGCCCGAAACGCCGGTGATCACCACCAGCTTGTTGCGCGGGATCTCCAGCGAAATATCGCGCAGGTTATGCACCCGCGCGCCACGAACGACGATGATGGCGCTGCTCCTAGCCCAAACGCCCGACGATCAATCGCGCTTGAGCAGCGCTTGCAGGAAACCCGTCGGCTGCTGACCCGCCGCCACCTGCTTGTCATGGCTGCGCTTGACCACGCCGACCCCTAACACTGCCAGCGCGACGCCCCACATGGTTTGCGCCTCCGCTAGGGCGGAGATGATGTCCGGCGCCTGCTCCGGCTTGAAAATGATGGCATAGACGATGGAGAACCAGGTCACCACCCAGGTGAGCGTCACCGCGTAGCCTAGGGTCGGCCGCCACCGCTTCACATAGGCATCCTCTTGGGCAAACTCCGCGCGCATGGTCTGGTTGACCTCGGAGAGGCGGGCAGCATCGAAATCGAGCATCATCTTGGTCAGCTTCTCCTGCTGCGCCAACTCAAGCTGACGCAGCTTGAGCAGCGCTTCGGGGTCGCTTTTCACCGCCGCCGCCACCTTGTCGGCACTCGCCTCCACCCCCAGCGCCTTGGCAATCAGCCCGCCAACCGCACCTCCGGCAGGCCCGCCCAGCAGCGAACCCAACACCGGCGCCGACTCCGCGATCAGCGATTTGATATCACTCCAGTTCATGCTGTCTCCTCCTCTTCGGTTTCCACCCGGCTCGCGCACACCCCGCCACCACCCGAAACGCCCTGCGTTTTGCGCAGGATTGAAAAGTAATCGCAACAGAATAGGGGGTCAAACCATTAGGAAGCAGCAGTAGCATCAAGCATTGACAATCTTTGAGGAACGCCGCTAGCGTAGCGGGAGCGTTTCTTGCCAAGGAGGGTTTCCATGCACATTTCGCTCACACCAGCACTTGAGTCCAAGATCAGAGACAAAGTTCAAACCGGCCTCTACAACAATGCCAGCGAGGTGGTGCGTGAGGCGCTGCGATTTATGGAGGAGAATCAGGATCTCGTCCGCCAGATGAAACTCAGCCATTTACGCCAAGCTGTCGCCATCGGTGCCGAACAAGCGGATCGTGGCGAATTCAGCAACCGCTCAGTACAGGAGATTGCCGCAGCCGCCCGCGATTCATGACACAATCCTACCGCCTAACCCGAATCGCGGATGAGGATCTAACCAACATCTGGATCCATTCCCGAAACAACTGGGGTGCCGCGCAAGCAGACCGCTACCTGTCCGAACTTGAAACATGCTTCTTGGAACTTTCCAATCACCCGCAAATGGGAAGAGAGCGCCCTGAAATCAAGCATGGTTACCGATCCTTACCCAAGAATCAGCATATCATCTTCTATCGCCAGCGGCCACAAGGTGGCATCGAAATCATCCGTGTGCTGCA